>JBPCWT010000222.1:0-2851 GCA_051009255.1 Ruegeria sp.
ACCTTTGCCCTCATGCTGGCGCTGGATTTCGACATGTACCTGATTGATGAAGGTATGCCAGCCACCACGGACGCCGAATTCAACAAAAAGGCCGGTTCGATCCTTCAAGAAAGGTTGCGCACGACAACCATCGTGATTGTATCGCATAGCCCCGAGATATTGGAAAAATTCGCCCGGCAAGCAGCAGTGCTTGTCGACGGCCAGCTACATATGTTTGAATCCTTGGAAGAGGCAAAGCAGTTATATGACTACCAAACCCAAGGTTAAAAAATACAATACAGGTCGCGGGAAAGCGTCCGCGACCAAGGTTTCCGGGGCATCCCGAGAAGAGGCAGTAGAACGTATTCGCCGCGCAACCCATAGCGCAAGCGATGTGGCGGACCCTGCTCCGGGTTCTGAAATCGATCAGATCAAGCGCGAAGGGCTGACAGGGCGTCAGCTGCGAATGGCGCGGCGATTGGCGCAAAAGCATGGATTGCCCGCAACATCGGATTATGATGCCGTCCGCCAGCTGCGCGCCAAAGGAATCGACCCGCTGCAACGATCCAATTTGCTGGATGTGGTTTCAGCAGAAAGTTCAAACTCGCGCGGTGACTCTGAAGGCGGGCGAAGGTTGACAATCCAGCTCCCTCAAACGCTTGGCGATGCAGACGAAAAGCTGCCCGGACCGGAATTGAGCCCATCTGAGCGCCGAAACTATGAAATCGGTCAGATTCAAAAAGACATCGCGCGCCGCAGACGCCGCAAGCTGATGGGGTTGTTTTTCCGGCTGGCGACGTTTGTACTGCTGCCGACAATCATAGTCGGGTATTACTTCTATCGGGTCGCAACCCCAATGTACGCCAGTGATTCCGAGTTCCTGATTCTGCAGGCCGACGGTGGCCCCGGTAGTATTGGTGGCCTGCTTGCAGGAACGCAATTTGCGACAACGCAGGATTCCATTTCGGTCCAGTCTTTCCTGGAGTCAAAAGAAGCAATGCTTCTTCTTGATCGCGATGCCGGATTTGCCGAAATCTTTAAACAAGACTGGATTGACCCAATTCAACGTCTTGAGGCCGACGCAAGCACAGAGGGCGCATTCAAGCTTTATAATAAAGTGGTCACCATCGGCTATGATCCGACAGAGGGTGTCATTCGAATGGAGGTATCGGCCCCGGATCCCGAAACATCGACAGTGTTTTCTGAGAAGCTGATCTCTTACGCCGAAGATCGCGTTAATGCCCTGTCCGAACAAAAGCGTGCTGATCAAATGCGCGATGCACTGCAAAGCTTTGAGGTGGCAGAGGTAGAGAGGCGCAAGGCCCAGGAAAACCTGATTGAACTGCAATTGCAGGGCGCGGTTCTGGACCCCCAAAGCGTTATTGCCAGCCTGCGTGCCCGTATCGACCAGTTCGAACTTCAGTTGCACGAGAAAGAGCTGCAGCTGGCCGCCCTGCTTGACAATTTGCGCCCAAACCAGGCCAAGGTTGATGGGGCTCGTGCGGATATTCAACGGTTAGAGGCGGTGCTGCAGGACCTCAACGAAGAAATGCTTGATGTTTCGGCAGGCGAAAACTCGCTTGCACGTCAGAGCGTGCGGATACAGATGGCCCAGGCGGATCTGGCAACGCGGGATATGATGCTGCAAACAGCATTACAGCAAATGGAGGCGACCCGGACCGAAGCCAACCGCCAGGTGCGCTATTTGACCGTGTCGGTGAACCCGGTCCCCAGCCAGGAACCCACCTATCCACGCAAGTTTGAAAATACGATTTTGGCTTTCCTTCTTTTTGCTGGTATCTACCTCATGATCTCGCTTACCGCGTCGGTCCTTCGTGAACAGGTATCCTCGTAAGTCATATGAAACATGTAAAAATCGCCGATCTGACGGTTGGCAACGATCTACCGCTGACGATCATCGCAGGCCCGTGCCAGTTGGAAACAGCCGACCACGCCCAGATGATAGCTGGCACTATGAAAGAAGCGTGCGATGCGGCTGGAGCGCAGTACGTTTTTAAAGCGTCGTATGACAAGGCCAACCGAACCTCGCTTGGTGGCAGGCGCGGAATGGGCATCGACGCAGGGCTGAAGGTTCTGGATGACATCCGCAAATCCATGGGTGTTCCAGTTTTGACCGATGTTCATACCGAGGCCCAGTGCGCCATTGCGGCCCAAGCTGTTGATGTCCTGCAAATCCCTGCTTTTCTGTGCCGGCAAACGGATATGCTGTTGGCGGCGGGAAACACCGGGGCAGTGATAAATGTCAAGAAGGGTCAGTTTCTGGCCCCTTGGGAAATGCCGAACATCGTCACCAAGATCGAAAGCACCGGAAACACAAACATCCTGTTAACTGAACGCGGTACATCTTTTGGGTACAACACGCTGGTTGCCGACATGCGCTCGTTGCCGCAGATGGCCAAGACCGGCTATCCAGTGGTCATGGACGCAACTCATTCTGTGCAGCAACCCGGTGGCCAGGGCGGGTCTTCCGGTGGCCAGCGAGAGTTTGCGCCTGTCATGGCTCGGGCGGCGGTATCATTGGGTGTGAGCGCCATATTTATTGAAACCCACCAAGATCCCGACGACGCACCATCAGACGGACCAAACATGATCCCGTTGGACCAGATGACGCAGTTAGTTGATACTTTGATGCGCTTTGATGCGTTGGCAAAAGAAAACCCTATTCAGATTTAAAGTCAGAGATTTCCCATGACGAAACCGACCCCTAAGGTGACACAAAACACCTGGAGCTTTTTGCGTGACCCGATGATTACACCCACGGGATTTCGCGAATACGACGCCCGCTGGAAATACCCTGACGAGATCAACCTGCCCGGTATGACGGCGCTTGGCTTGGGTTTGGGGACACAGA
>JBPCWT010000223.1:0-8336 GCA_051009255.1 Ruegeria sp.
ATACATCGCCTCGGGCGGCAGCTATTTCACGGCTGAGAACCACGTTCGGTATATGGACGAAGCACATGCGGGGGCAAAGATAGACGTGCGGACGCAGTTATTGTTGGGCGCAGGGAAGAAGCTGCACTTGTTCCACAGCATGTATGAAGGTGACAAGTTGCTGGCAACGGGCGAAAGCTTTCTGCTGCATGTCGATCTGGAAACCCGCCGCCCAAGTGCGCCATCGGCCAAGATAGAGGCCGCGATGGCGCGAGTTGCCGAGGCGCAGGCCGCGCTGCCTTATCCAGAAGGGGCCGGTGCGTCGATCCGGAAGCCGGCATGAGCAGCCGTGTATTGGTGACAGCCGGGGCGTCAGGTGTTGGCCGGGCAATGGCAGATGCTTTCGACGCGTCGGGGGCAAGCGTTTGGGTTGCCGATCTGGATCATGCCGCGCTAGCGGATTGTCCCGCGCATTGGCAGCGGTCACAGGTTGATGTTTCGGACGAAGACGCCGTTGCCGCGATGTTTGCGGCAATCGAGGCGGAATGGGGTGGATTGGATGTTCTGTGTGCAAATGCGGGTATCGCCGGACCAACCGCGATGGTCGAAGACGTGGCGCTAAGTGATTGGCGTCAATGCCTGTCCATAAATCTGGAAGGCGCGTTTTTGTGCTCCAAACACGCGGCAAGGATATTGAAACGCCAGGGCAGCGGTGTGGTTCTGATCACCTCGTCCACGGCTGGCCAGTATGGTTATCCCAATCGAACGCCATATGCGGCGGCGAAATGGGGGATGATCGGGCTGGGCAAGACGCTGGCGATGGAATTGGGCCCGCATGGTGTGCGGTGCAATGTCATTTGCCCCGGTGCTGTTGAAGGGCCGCGGATGGAGGGCGTGTTGGAACGCGAGGCCGCCGCCAAGGGTATGACGCGGGATCAGGTGTATCAGGGTTATGCCGCAGGCACGTCGATGGGCCGCTTTGTCGAGGGGCAGGACATTGCGAACATGGCAGTATTTCTGGCATCGGATGCGGCACGGCTGGTTTCAGGGCAGGTGATTGCCGTTGACGGCCATACCGTCAACCCTGACCCGAAATTGTAGAACAAAAGCTCCCGGCCCCGTGGGTCGGGTGATTGCCTAGCCCTGGTTCGGGCCGCGAATCTGGCGGATCGCGCGGCGCACGGCTTCCCAATCACGTGCTTCGTGCGGGTTTCCGGCCTCTTCGCATTCGCGCATTTTCTGGGCGGCTTCGGCTTCGGCCTTGTCGCCATGCGCTGTATAAAGAGCCTTGGCGTATTCTGCGGTTTTGATTGCGTCCATTCCTTGTATCCTCCCTTTCCAGACTTACCGGTTGGGTTTCCCGAAGGTTCGCGCAACGGGATTATACAACAGGACCGATCCCAGTGCATCCTGTACGCGTTTGAAGTCAGATTTCGGTGTTGGCTATCGCATTTCGCAGCCGGGTTAGGTGTGCGGGCAAATGTCGGGCTGTCATGTCAGCTTCGCGTACCAAGTTATCAAAATGATGGGAAAAAACCTCGATCCGGTCGCGGTCCCTGAACGCCATGTAGTGGCTGCCGGCGTAGAACACGCACAGCAAAGGCCCGAATATTGTTACCGGCGCTGAATAAAGCCGCTTGGCGTCGAACAGATAAATTCGCAGACGCGGGTAGAGTTGTTCGCAAAGCTCAAGCAGGCGGTCGATTTGTTCCAGACGGAAATCCAACGGCAGGCCATCATAATACCCGGTTGCATGGGCAAAACTGTGAATTTCAAACAGCGGCATTGCGATTTCATAATCTGATTGCGCGCTTCGCATCCATGTCAGCCTGTCGGTAGATGCGCCAATGGCCTGATCCGCAGTACGGCCCAGATGGGGCGCATATTCCCATTCCAGCACGGCACGGGTTTTCAGCATGTCGGGCAGGGCTGCGGGAACGTGGCGGATTTTGTATCCGGCCGCTTGCTGGTGCCATTCAAAGATTTTCTCGTCCACCAAAGCCCTTGGAGCCTTGGTCATGGTCAGAGAGCTTGCCAAAAGCTCTGCCGCGCTTTCGGGTCGGTTTGAAAGGCTGAGAAGCCAATCGGCGGATACGCCAAGGGTTGCCGCGCAACTGCCGATAACGTGGGCATTGGGCAGGCGGGCACCGTCGTCCGTCAACAACTGCGAGACAGTAGAGCGGTCGACGCCGATGGATCGGGCAAGTGCGCTTTGGCTGATGTGTCGTTCTTCCATCGCGCGGCCAAGGCGCTGGCGAAATTGGGACGCGCGGTCCCTTTTGTCCATTTTATCAAACATATGATGATAAATATCACGAACGATGAGTTTTGTTAATCATATTCGGAATTCTCAACACCCCAAATCCAGCGTAACGATTTTGTAACAACAATAAATATGGGGTTTGGAATGGACACGCGACGAAGATCTGTCGTGAAGGCTGTCGTATGGAATGTGATTGGTTTGGCGGTAATGACGATCGTCGGCCTGATTGCAACCGGATCGGCAGCAATTGGCGGAACACTGGCAATCGCCAACGCCGCCATCGGTCTGACGATGTACGTGGTTTACGAGCGCGTCTGGGCGGGCATTCAGTGGGGTCGCAATGTCTGAGCGCGGCGCGAACCCAACACCCGAATGGGGTACGTTCTTTCTGATTGTTGGATGCTACACCGCATGGCTGACCGTGGCGTTTTGGGTGGCAGCGTGGTCTGTATGGCTGGCTGTTCCGGCAATGGGGCTGGTGGCGGCAATGCATTCGTCGCTAACGCATGAGGCGCTGCACGGGCATCCGTTTCGTGCCAAGTGGCTGAACGAGGCGTTGATGGCGCTGCCGCTGACGCTGTTTATACCATATAACAGGTTCAGGGATCAGCACCTTGCGCATCACCTGGATTCCAACCTGACCGATCCGTATGACGACCCCGAGACCAACTATCTTGACCCGGTGATCTGGAACAGTTTGCCGTCGTGGAAAAAACACCTGTATGCGGCAAACAATACGCTGCTGGGCCGAATTGTCATTGGCCCGGCAATTGGTCAGGCTGCATTTTTCCGCGACGAGTGGAAAGGTGCCATGCGTGGAGACAGGGCGATCCTGCTGGCGTGGGCGTTGCATCTGCCGTGCGTGGCCGTTGTTTTGTGGGTTGTTGCGCTGTCGCCGATGCCGGTCTGGGCCTTTGCCGTATCCGCCTATATCGGTTTGGGGCTGGTTAAAATCCGCACCTTTCTGGAGCATCGCGCCCATGAAAAAGTGCGCGGGCGCACGGTGATTGTCGAAGACAGGGGTTTCCTGGCTTTTCTGTTTCTCAACAACAATCTGCACGTCGTTCATCACATGAATCCCGGTGCCCCATGGTATCGGCTGCCTGCGCTTTACCGCGAAGGCAAGGATCGTTACCTGAATTGCAACGATGCGTATGTCTATCGGTCATATGGTGAGATATTTCGCCGCTATTTCTGGCAGGCCAAAGACCCGGTTGCGCATCCTCTCTGGCCAAAGGGTTGATTTGACGACAAAAGGGAATCCATGAGTTTGTGGATTCCCGTAACCATTGCTGCCGCGCTGTTTCAGACCGTGCGGTTCATGCTGCAGAAATCGCTGAGTGCGGTAAAGCTGTCGGCGGCGGGGGCAACGTTTGCGCGATTTGCGTATTCGGCCCCGCTGGCGGTGCTGGGGCTGATCGTGGTGCTAAGCACCACCGCAATAGAAATCCCGTCACTTTCGGGGGCGTTCTGGCTGTTCGTGGCAATCGGCGGCACGTCGCAGATACTGGCGACGATCTGTGTTGTGGCGCTATTCAAGCAGCGCAACTTTGCCGTTGGCATCACATTCAAGAAAACAGAGGTGATCCAAACGGCGATCGTGGGATTTGTCATTCTGGGCGACCGCGTTTCGATGGGTGCGATTGGGGCGATCGTTCTGGGATTGATGGCTGTTTTGTTGCTGTCCAAAACACCCGGTGGCGGTGGGGCATGGTGGGCGCACCTGACCAACCGGGCCTCGCAGCTTGGGCTGGGGTCGGGCGTTCTGTTTGCGTTTTCAGCGGTCAGTTATCGGGGGGCATCCCTGCAATTGGGCGATATTGATGCGTGGTTCCGGGCGTTGGTGACGCTGGCGGCTGTCACCTCGTTTCAGTTAATCAGCATGGGTCTGTGGTTGTTGTGGCGTGACCGGGCAGAGTTGCGCGCGGTTTGGGACACCAGAAGAACCGGCATATTTGTCGGGCTGACCAGCCTTGGCGGTTCGTTCTGCTGGTTTTTGGCGTTCACGTTGCAGAATGCGGCCTATGTAAAGGCGCTGGGGCAGGTGGAACTGATTTTTAGCTTGCTGGCATCAACGCTGGTATTTCGGGAATCCGTAACCCGGCGAGAGATCGCCGGGATCGCGTTGCTGGGCCTGTCCATACTGGCGCTGGTGCTGGCGATTTAAGAGGCGAGACGCTCGTCAAAGCTGAGGGCGATAAAGCTGGGCAGATGATCGCCCATGCCCACGACGGCAGCGCCGCTATCCCTTTTTCGGTCCCGTCCGCCGCGGCCTTTCGGCTCTTTGCTGCGCTGGTCGTCGGATGGTTTCCGCGACCGGGGCTGTCTTTCCGGTTTGGGAGTTTCCGTTTTGGGCGCTTCGGTCTTGACCTCTTCTTCCTTGAGCGGATTGTCGAGGCGCGGGATTTCTTTCTGGATCAGCTTTTCAATCGCATCCAGTGCTTTGCCGTCCCTTGGTGCGCAGATCGTGATCGCCTTGCCTTCGCGCCCGGCGCGGCCGGTTCGGCCAATGCGGTGAACGTAATCTTCGGCATGTCCGGGGACGTCAAAGTTGAAAACGTGGCTGACCGATGGAACATCCAGACCGCGTGCTGCCACATCGGACGCCACCAACAGCTGCAACGAGCCGTCGCGGAAGCTGTCCAATGTTCTGGTACGCTGGGATTGATCCAAATCGCCATGAATGGCGGCGGCGTCATAGCCGTATTTCTTCAACGATTTGGCGCAGATATCGACATCGGTTTTGCGGTTGCAAAAAATGATGGCGTTCGTGCACTTTTCACCTTCGCAATCAATCAGGGCGCGCAGAACCTTGCGTTTGGTGCTGGCCTCGCGGTCGCGGCGACCGGCCTTGAACATGACAACGCCTTGTTCGATCGTTTCAGACGCGGTTGCCTGACGCGCGACTTCGACCCGTGCAGGTGCAGACAGGAACGTGTCGGTGATACGTTCGATTTCCGGGGCCATTGTGGCCGAGAAGAATAACGTTTGCCGGGTAAATGGTGTCAGCGAGAAGATGCGTTCGATGTCAGGGATAAAGCCCATGTCGAGCATCCGGTCAGCCTCGTCCACGACCATGATCTGCACGCCGGTCAGCAAAAGCTTGCCGCGTTCGAAATGGTCCAGAAGTCGGCCCGGAGTGGCGATCAGAACATCGACGCCCCTGTCAATCAGCGCCTCTTGTTCCTTGAAGCTGACACCGCCGATCAACAGTGCTTTTGTCAGTTTAAGATGCTTGGCATAGGTGTCGAAATTTTCGGCGACCTGTGCGGCCAGTTCCCGTGTCGGGCACAAGACCAGCGAACGTGGCATTCGCGCACGCGCACGTCCCCGTGCCAGCATGGTAATCATGGGCAGGGTAAAGCTGGCGGTTTTGCCGGTTCCGGTCTGGGCGATTCCCAAAACATCACGTCCTTCGAGGGCTGATGGGATCGCGCCTTCCTGAATCGGTGTGGGAGTTTCGTATCCAGCTTCCTCAATAGCTTTGAGGACCTTGGGGTTCAGGTTAAGTTCTTTGAATTTTGTCATTTATGTCCGGTTCATGCGGACACTAACCTAGCCCGCGCGTCTGAAATTTGCCGGGCCCGGATGGCCATGCGCCCCATGCGCGTTTCGGCTATGGCGGGGACATAACAAAAAGGCCAAGGCGGGTCAAATGAAGTAGTATTAACCAATCACTCACCTTGGTTTCAGAAGGTTTCCGGCAACAGATCAGGCCGTGCCGGGAAAATGTTTCCGTACCTTTTCGGCCAGTTGCAGATCGCGGTACCTGATCATGTCGCGTGCGGCCAAATGTTTGCGTACTTGCGGATCAGCAGCGCTGAGTTCGTCAAAGAACTGTCGCAGGCCGGATTCGCCCCCATCTGCTTCGATCGTGGTCAGCAGTTCGTGCATGGTCAGCCCACCGCGTTCGCGGGCGGTGTTCGGGGCAAGATCGGCGCGATAGGAACCATTGGTCAGGCGATAGCGGTATTTTGCGATCCAGTCGGCCCAGTCATGGCCGTGGTGGTGGCACAGATCGACCTGTGTCAATTCGATGCCGTCGCGGATCATCTGGCCGCTTTGAAAAGCATTGTGCAGGCGAAATTCGATGTCCGGCAGGCCGGTCCGCAGAAACACCTTGCCAGCCACATGGCTGAGAAACCCGCCTTTAACGAATGCGCCGAACCGGGGATAGATTTCCTGTACGAGTTTTTCGCGATGCGGCCCGGCGGGGATGAAAGCCTTATAGGCATTGTCGGTGCCCGACAAAGCCTCGACCGAGCGGACACGCGCCAGATTTGCAGTGTCTGGAAGATTGGATAGCGCGCCCGCGATTGTGCTGTCTGGCCAGAGAAATTCGTCAACATCAATATGGGTCAGCCAATCCACCTGTCCCCGCCGATAGGCATGAGAGGCGTTCAGCGTCTGGCGGACCTGATGTTTTTGGGGGCGGGGGCGTTTGCGCCGTTTCCAGTATTCTGAATCGCATGTCGTGACGCGTATGCGCGGGTGCCGGGCAAGTGTTTCTGCCGCCGGGGTGACCTCGTCAAAATACAGGAACAGGCGATGCGCCCCAAGATCAAGATGATGGGCGGCAAAGCGCAGTATCTCTGGCGGTGTCGCCCGAATCGTCGCCACCACACCCCAGGTTGGCTGGTTGCCTGTCATCGCCTGTCGATCTGCCTGCTCATGTCGCCGAGACTAGGCGAGCGGGCGGGTCAGGTCATCATCTCTTTGGTGGCGGTCAGGTTGAGGTCGGGATAATCCCGTTCGACACGGTCGATATCCCATTGCAGGCGCGTCAGGTAGACAATGTCGCCATCATGGTCATGCGCGATGTGCTGTTTGTTGGCGTTGACGAACTTGTCCACTTCGGCCTTGTCGCCACCGACCCACCGGGCCGAGGTGAACTGAGACGCCTCGAACCGCACGGGCAGGCCGTATTCCAGTTCGATCCGGCTGGCCAGAACCTCGAACTGAAGCGCGCCCACAACGCCGACGATAAAGCCAGAGCCGATTGAGGGCTTGAACACCTTGGCCGCGCCTTCTTCGGCGAACTGCATCAGCGCCTTTTCCAGATGTTTGGCCTTCATCGGGTCGCCTGCGCGCACCGTTTGCAGCAGTTCTGGGGCAAATGACGGGATGCCGGTTACGCGGATCGGTTCGCCTTCGGTCAGGGTGTCGCCGATGCGCAGCTGGCCGTGGTTGGGAATACCGATGATGTCACCGGCCCATGCCTCTTCGGCCAATTCCCGGTCAGAGGCAAGGAACAGCACGGGGTTCGATATCGCCATCGGCTTTTTGGTTCGCACATGGGTCAATTTCATGCCGCGTTTGAAGTGACCGGATGCCATGCGCACAAACGCCACGCGGTCACGGTGCTTTGGGTCCATGTTGGCCTGTACCTTGAAGACAAAGCCAGCGACCTTTTTTTCCTCGGGTGCGATCTGGCGCGGTTCGGCTGACTGGACCTGTGGCTGCGGTCCATAGGCACCGATCCCCTCCATCAGTTCCTTGACACCGAACGAGTTGATGGCAGAGCCGAACCAGATCGGGGTCATGTGGCCTTCGAGAACCGCCTGAGGGTCAAGAGCGGGCAGCAATTCGCGCACCATCTCGACTTCTTCCAACAGCTTGTCCAGCAATTCAGCCGGGACATGTTCGGCCAGTTTCGGGTCATCCAGCCCGTTGATCTGAACGCTTTCGGCAACCTTGTTGCGGTCGGCGCGGTCCATCAGTTCCAGCCGGTCGCGCAGCATGTCGTAACAGCCGATGAAATCCCGCCCGACTCCAATGGGCCACGAGGCCGGGGTGACATCAATGGCCAGCATTTCCTGAATTTCGTCGATGATTTCAAACGTGTCGCGGCTTTCACGGTCCATCTTGTTACAGAATGTCAGGATGGGCAGGTCGCGCAGGCGGCAGACTTCGAACAGTTTCTGGGTCTGGCTTTCGACGCCTTTTGCCCCGTCGATGACCATGACCGCCGCATCCACCGCCGTCAGCGTGCGATAGGTGTCTTCGGAAAAGTCGCTGTGACCGGGTGTGTCCACCAGATTGAACCGGAAATTGTCATAATCAAAGGACATGGCCGAGGCGGATACCGAAATGC
>JBPCWT010000224.1:0-5934 GCA_051009255.1 Ruegeria sp.
GCACCAACCGGGCTGGTAAAGGCGCGGCCGGATTTTAACGACCAGTCTATAAAGGGTGCGTAAGGTGGTCCACCAAAGGGAAAGTGCACCTGCGCACCAAGGGACTTGGCCATCTGCCCAATGACACGTTCAGACCAGCGATCGACCGGATCAGGGTGACCATCCTTCCATTCCGGCGAAAACTTAAGGGCAGGCCAGAATTCTGTCGCGGCACCCAACAAGATCAAAGTGCCGCCTTCCAGGGTCTTTGCGCCGCTCAGCCGCGGATGCTGCGCGCCCATGACGATCAGGGCGGCGCTGCTGGCTGCATCTGTCACATCGTCGTAAGTCACTTGCGTTGAAATGGAAGTGTCAGGCTCCACCCCAACTGCGTTGGTCGTTCGTCCTGCCATTCCAGTCCCACTGTCATCCTGTCGTGTCCGTCCTTGGGCTGCGCCCTGTATGTCCCTAGCATCCGATCCCATACCGACAGGGAAAACCCATAGTTGCTGTCATGCTCGTCCCGTATCAACGAGTGATGAACCCGGTGCATGTCAGGTGTCACAAGAACCCTACGCACAACCGTGTCTACGGCAAGTGGGAGTTTGATATTGGCGTGATTGAACATGGCCGTTCCGTTCAACAGGATTTCGAACAAAATGACGGCCAGCGCACTTGGGCCCAGCAGATAGACCAATCCGATTTTCAGCAACATCGACAGGGCAATTTCCACTGGGTGAAACCGAACGGCGGTTGTAACGTCCATGTCCCGATCTGCATGATGCACGCGATGCAGACGCCAAAGCAGGGGGATTTTGTGAGTTATCAGGTGTTGCGCCCAGATCGCAAAATCGAGAACGAGGATACATATCAAAACCTCAACCCAGTTGGGCCAGTCCAGGGCATTGAACAGCCCCATGTTGTAATGCGAGGCGTCGAGTGCCGCGCCAACAGCCAGCAAGGGCACCCCAATGGCCATTGCCCTAAGCATCGCTGTGTTCAGTATCGTTATTGAAAGGTTGGTGGCCCACCGGCGTTTTCGCGAAACACTTAGCGGTCGGCGTGGGGCCAGCGTTTCTGCGGCGGCGAACACTCCGAACAAGCCAAGAAAAATGATCAAGCGAATTGCGGCTTCGTACTCCATTCATTCACAGTCGGGGATATCTCGGCACGACGCAATGCCGGCACGATCAAGAAATCGCTAATCGGGGCGGATCAACGACCCTGCGCCATGTTCGGTGTAAAGCTCCAGAAGAACGGCATTGGATACGCGACCATCCAGAATAACGACGGCGCGCACACCGCTGTGCAAGGCATCCAGCGCGGTTTCGGTTTTTGGGATCATGCCCCCGGCAATGGTGCCTTCGCGTGTCATTTCCGTGATCTGGCCTGCCTTCAGTTCGGTCACAACTTCGCCCGATGCGTTTTTCACACCGGAAACATCGGTTAGCAACAAAAGGCGGTCGGCCTTTAGCGCTGCGGCGATCGCGCCAGCGGCGGTGTCGCCATTTACGTTGAATGTCTCACCGTCCCGGCCTGCCCCCAATGGGGCGATAACCGGGATCACATCATGCGAGAAAAGGTCATGCAGAAGTTTGGGGTTCATCTCGGACGGGGTACCGACAAAGCCAAGCGCGGCGTCCGTTTGGTCGCAAGTCATCAGGTTGGCATCCTTGCCCGACAATCCCACGGCGGTGCCGCCCTGCCGGTTGATCGACTGAACGATCCGCTTGTTCACCATGCCTGACAGGACCATCTCGACCACTTCGACAGTGGCCCGATCCGTAACCCGTTTGCCGTTCACAAAGTCGGACTTGATATCCAGCTTATCCAGCATTGCGTTGATCATCGGCCCGCCGCCGTGCACGACCACCGGGTTCACGCCAACTTGCCGCATCAAAACAACGTCGCGTGCAAAGCTTTCCATTGCTTCGTCACTGCCCATGGCGTGACCGCCCAACTTGATGACGACGATTGCATCGTCATAGCGCTGCAGGTAGGGCAGTGCGCTGTTCAACGTGGCGGCAGTTGCGATCCAATCCCTGTTCATGTCTCTTGTCTTCATGGCTGAGGTCCCTTTGACGATCCGTGTTAGGGCCTTTGGGCAAAGCTGCCAAGAGAGAACAGCAGCGGTTACTCTAAATTGGCGATGATCGAGCGTAGGATTGGAATTCCGTCGCCTTTTTCGGATGAGGTCAAAACAATCTCTGGGTAGGCGGCTGGATGCTTGCTTAATGCGCCGCGCACTTGATCCAGAACTTTGTCACGATCCTTGATCTTTACCTTGTCGGCTTTGGTCATCACGCATTGAAACGTGACCGCGCTGGTATCCAGCAGCTTCATGATCTCGTCATCAACCGGCTTCACCCCGTGCCGTGAGTCGATCAGAACAAATGCCCGTCGCAATGTCTGGCGTCCGCTGAGATACCGTTTCAGCAGACGCTGCCATTTTTCGACAACGGCGACCGGCGCATTGGCGTAGCCATAACCGGGCAAATCGACCAGATAAAGATCCGGCCCTTGGGTGAAATAGTTGATCTCTTGCGTGCGGCCCGGCGTGTTCGACGCTCGCGCCAGCCCCTTGGTGCCGGTCAGCGCATTGATCAGACTGGATTTGCCAACATTTGACCGCCCTGCAAAGCAGACCTCTAACCGATCCGGCGTGGGCAATCCGTCCATGGCAACGACGCCTTTGACGAACTCGGACGGCCCTGCGAACAGTTTGCGACCAGCCTCCAAAACAAACTCGTCCGGGTCCGGTGCCAGAGGGAAGAGGAGCGTGCTCATAACACTTGAACTTTGTCACCAGCGCGAATTGCGCCACCTTTGACCACTTCGGCGTAGACGCCAAAATCCTGATGGTCCCAGTTCTGCAATGCACCCAAGGTGTCGGCATCGCGTTCACCGGTTTCAGGATTAGCCGTGGTTGCAACGCAGCGTGTGATGCGTTCGCGCACGTGGAACACAGCCTCGCCAATTTGCACGTCGCGATCCAACCAGTCGAACTCTTCCCACAGGGGCAGCCCATCGAACCAGATGTTGCCGCGCCAACGACGTACCGACAAATCCTGCCCAAGTTTTTGTTCAACCGCGCGATGCGACGCCATATTGCACAGGCTGATCGAAGGGAAATCGCTGTCTGTCATTCCGCGACCGGGGACGCGAATGATACGGGCCGACGCTGTCCTGTCCTGTGGCATCAGTGGCGCAACCCATTCCAGAAACGCATCCGTTTGCTTGTCTGGGTCAAAGCTGAAATCCGGTCGTTGTGGGTGGCTGAGAGAAACTGTGTCACCCTGCAGCCGCGCCGATATTGCCATCAACTGAGGCGCCTTTGCGCCCCGGCTGAAATTGGCACAGGGCACCCATTCGGACCCATCGGCCTTGGACGCCTCGTGCGCGACGGCCCAGACGCGGTCGCCGGGCATGGTCTGCCTGGCGTTTACTGTCACTTCATCAAGCGCCTCGTGGCCATGGCTTTTGATTGGGTGCCGCCACAGGCTTGTGACTGCGCCGCTCATTTATCGCCGCCTTTTGATTCACGCTTAAAGCCGGATTTGATGTTGCCAAACACATCGGGCTTATAGCCCTGGCTGCGCATGATCAGATATTGCTGCGTGAACGTAATCGTGTTGTTCGCAATCCAGTAGACCACCAGCCCGCTGGCAAAGCTGCCCAGCATAAACATGAAAACCCACGGCATCCAGGCAAAGATCATCGCCTGCGTTGGGTCGGTTGGTGCGGGGTTCAGTTTCTGCTGCACCCACATCGAGATACCAAGCAGCAACGGAAGAATACCGATCAGAATGGTCGCCATCAGCGTTCCCGGCTCTGGGCCTGCCCAGGGCAGCCAGCCGAAGAAGTTCATGATTGATGTCGGGTCAGGTGCACTGAGATCCTGGAAAGGGCCAAACCATGGAGCCTGACGCAGTTCGATCGTGACAAAAATCACCTTGTACAGCGAGAAGAAGATCGGGATTTGCATCAAGATCGGCAAACACCCGGCAGCAGGGTTCACCTTTTCCTTTTTGTACAATTCCATCATGCCCTGCTGCATTTTCTGGCGGTCGTCGCCAGCGGCCTCTTTCAAGGCCTCCATCTGCGGTTGCAGCTCTTTCATCTTGGCCATCGAGACATAAGATTTGTAGGCCAGCGGGAACAAGATTGCCTTGATAATCAGCGTCAGACCGATAATCGACCAACCCATATTGCCGATCAATTGGTTGATATTGTGCAGCAGCCAGAAAATGGGTTTGGTCAGGAAAAAGAACCATCCCCAGTCGATGCTGTCGATGAATTTCTGAACGCCCTGGGACTGGTATTCGCGGATGGCTTCCCATTCTTTGGCACCCGCGAAAAGGCGTGTCGTGACCTGAGCCGTCTCGCCCGGTGCCACCGTCAGCGTCGGCAACACGGTTTCTGTCTGATAAATCTTGCGGCGATCGTCAAACTTGGCTGCGGCCTTAAAAGCCGAGCCCGGTTCGGGGATCAGTGTTGTCATCCAGAAATGATCGGTAAAGCCAATCCAACCGTTCTCTTCGACCTGAAACACTTCGGCCTGCGCACGCTCGTTCGGGTCTATTTCGAAATCGCGTACATCGCCGTAATCAATCTCTGTCAGCGTCCCGTCGGCCATGCCGATCACGCCTTCGTGCAGAATGAAAAAGTTTTTGAGTTCCGGCAAATCCGCGTCTTCGCCAATTCCGTGACGCGCCAGAATGCCGTAAGGGGCCATGCCGACCTGGGCCTGCGAGGTGTTCTCGACCGACTGCGTCACGCTAAACATGAAGTCTTCGTCGACCGCTACAGTGCGGCGGAACGTCAGACCCTTGCCATTGTCCCAAACCAGTGTCACCGGGGTATCCACGCCCAGCGTCTCGCCTTGTTCCAGCGCCCACAGGGTGTTCGGACCGGGTACGTCTGTTCCTTTCAGTCCTGATCCTGGAGCCCAACCGTACAATGCGTAATAGGCCGACTCTGATCCGACGGGGGAAAGCAGTTCCACGATTGGAGAGTCTTCGGCCAGCGAAACCTTGTAGTCTTTCAAAGAAAGCTCATCTATCCGACCGCCCAACAGCGACAAGCTGCCTGACAGGCGGGCTGTATCGATCTGAACCCGCGGTGCGTCGTTTTCAGGTTCGGCTTCTGCAGTGACGGTTTCGACACCTGACGACGTGCTATCGCCGGTTGCGATCGGTGTCTGAACCTCGTTTGTCTCAGTCGCGCTGATCGCGGAATCTTCGCTATTTGGCGCGGGTTCCGGAGGCGGAAATAAAACGAACCAAACAAGGATCACGATAAAGCTTAGCGCGGTTGCAAGGATGAGATTCTTGTTCTGATCGTCCATCGGGGACAGCCACCTTCAGCAGTGAAAGACACCGGTGGGTTCAACAGAGTGCAGCGCCAAAGGTCAAGCAGATTCGCCCCAATTTCGCAGGTTCCGGCCCGTCTGCACCTGAATTCGAATTTTTCAGCCGGTTCGACGCCCGATCTTGGGGGTATCTTCCAGTTTTTTTCGATGCTGACTGATCCAGTCGACGGTCTTTTCCAGCGGCATCGGTTTTCCAATGCCAAAGCCCTGAACGTGATCGCAACCAAGCTGAGCAAGCAGCGCGTGTTCACCCTGCGTCTCGACACCCTCGCCAAGTGTTTCAAGACCCAGTTGCTCGGCCATGGTCAGGATTGCGCCAACCATTTGCTGTTGCCTGGGGTCCTTGTCTGCCTTTGCAACAAATGAGCGGTCGATCTTGATACGTGTGACGTCAAATCGCTTGATCGACGCGATCGAGGCATGCCCGGTTCCAAAGTCGTCCAAATCGATACAACACCCAAGATCAGCCAGGCATGCGATGTTTCGGGTAATGATATCGTCCGGCTGGTTGGAAAACACGGTTTCAAGAACTTCGACCGACAGTCGCCCCGGAGACAGATCAAACTCATCCAATTCCCATTTCA
>JBPCWT010000225.1:0-7718 GCA_051009255.1 Ruegeria sp.
TTGGTGTCGATGATGATCGTGGCACGACGCCCCGAATGAATTGGGTTGATCAAACGCTACGCCCCCTCCTCCAAACCAGAAAATCCAGCAACTCATCCTTCGGACTTTCGCCAATCAACAGCTCTCCGAATGCGCGCGTTGTACGGCAGCAAGCGTCGCAAAACGGTCGTGAAACGGTGTTCGCCGGCCTTGCCCTTTATGACAGCCTTCCTTGTTCGTGGTACACTGCAGTACCCTCAGCAAAACATGTCTCTCTGCGGAAAATCCAATGACCGACCATTGTGAATTGATCTCTACTTACATTCTGGCAAAGGACGGCAATCGGCCATGGTTGATGAGGAAAGTTTTTGCCGACGACGCCCAACTTGAAATGGTCGTCAGGACCGAGTCGATTTCGTTTCCATCGGCGGCGACAGGAATTGACGCGATGACTGAAATTCTGGTTCGGCAATTTTGCCGTGACAATGAAAATGTCTATACCTTTTGTCTGTGTCCCGCGCCGAAGGGCCATGCAAATGCTTTCAACTGCAACTGGCTTGTTGGGATGTCGGTGCGTGATACGGGCAAAGTGCGTGTCGGTTGCGGGCAATACGACTGGGTGTTTGAAAACAAACCGTCAATGCGGGTAACCGATCTAAAGATCACAATTGATGTGATGGAGGTGCTGGATCGTGAACATGCCCCGCCCGTTATGAACTGGTTGTCGAAACTTTCTTACCCATGGTGTTCGATCAGTTCTGCTGTCTTGGACATGCCTGACATGGTCGGCCTCGAAGCAATTTCAAAATTTTTGGACACACGCGGTTAGCAACCGGAATTGATTTTTCGACCGCCCTCATGAATCTGACCGTTTTCGATACTGAACGCTCGCACACCCTGCCACTTTTCGGCTGGGTCTGTCGCACGGCATTGCGCAGCATCGCCATTTCCGTTTGCCGTTTACCCCTCTCCCCGCACCAGCACATCCAGCATGCTCGAGATATCCTCGATCTCTTCGGCAATCACATGGGTCACCGAATGCGCCCGCTGCATCCGCCCGGTAACCCGCAGCAGCCGTCCAGAAATCACGGCGCGGCGAAAGCGTTCGTAGATCTTGCGCCAGACTACGATGTTCACGATTCCGGTTTCATCCTCAAGCGTGACGAATATCACGCCCTTGGCCGTTCCCGGCCTCTGCCGCAGGATCACCAGCCCCGCCACCGTCACCCGCGCACCCTCGGGCGGGGCGTCCAATTGGCTGGCTGGCAGGCAAGAAGGCGGGCGCGGCCAGTCCCGGTATCGGGTTGCGGGGTCAAAAGGGGCAATAATCATGAGAACAAAAATAGAACATTGATAAGGAATGTCCAGACACGTCACCTTTGGTCGAAAATGAGTCTGGAAACACCTAAATGGCTTCACTAAGGAAGAGTTCGAACATCGTAAAAGGAAGACGCAAGCAATGGCAAAGATCACCTATGTCGAGCACGGTGGCACCGAGCATACCGTCGAAGTCGCCAATGGCCTGACCGTCATGGAAGGCGCCCGTGACAATAACATTCCCGGCATCGAGGCCGACTGCGGCGGAGCATGCGCCTGCTCGACCTGCCACGTCTATGTCCATCCCGAATGGGTCGAAAAACTGCCCGCCAAGGACGACATGGAAGAGGACATGCTGGACTTTGCCTTTGAACCCGATCCTTCCCGCTCGCGCCTGACTTGCCAGCTCAAGGTTTCAGACGCGCTGGATGGCCTCGTCGTTCAGATGCCGGAAAAACAGATCTGATGAAGATTGGGCCGGCCGCCGCACTAACAATCGCTTTCAGCTTTTGTCAGGTTGCGGCGCGGGCCGAAGAGGTTTGGCAGAGCCAGCCGTTGACGTCAGCCGCCTATTCCCAGCCTACCACGCGCTACCCCCACGGCGTTCTTGGCGACCAGATCGAATTCGGTGCGCTGGTCCTGCGATACTCTCCCAGCCGGGAATACACGATCCAACTGCCGATCGAGCGTGTGTTCGAAGACATCGAACCGCGCCTTGTCGACGTTGACAATGATGGCCAGCGCGAAGCGGTGGTGATCGAAAGCCACCGTGACAAGGGCGCAAGACTTGCGATTTACAATGGCGGTGGTCTGAATGCCGCGACCCCTTACATCGGCACGCCATTCCGCTGGCTCGCGCCGGTTGGTGCGGCGGATCTGGATGGCGATGGACATGTTGAGATTGCCTATGTCGACCGTCCGCATCTGGCCAAGACACTCCGGGTCTGGCGGTTTTCAGATAACAAGCTGCATGAAATCGCCGCGATCCCCGGCCTGACCAACCACCGCATAGGCGAAGATTTCATCAGCGGCGGATTGCGCGATTGCGGTGCTGGCCCCGAACTGATCGTCGCCAGCGCCGACTGGCGCAACATTGTCAGCGTGCATTACGATCAAGGATGGAAACAGACACGCCTCGGCCCATTCTCGCGCGAGCGGCTGGATCACGAACTGACCTGTTCACCGCAAAACTGACCGAAATTTCGCCTACAGCGCCCGCCATCCGATATCGCGCCGGTAAAACCCGTCAGGCCAGTCGATGCCTTCGACCATCGAATAGGCGCGGTCGCGTGCCTCTTGCAACGTATCACCCCTGGCTGTCACGTTCAGAACCCGGCCACCCGTTGCCAGAACATCCCCGACAGCGGCTTTTGTCCCGGCATGAAATACCATGTTACTGCTGTCCTCGGGCATCTTGTCCAATCCGCGGATCACGGTCCCTTTTTCATATGAACCGGGATACCCATTGGCCGCCATCACCACGGTCATCGCGTGGTCATCCGCCCAGTTCACCTTTTTCTCGCTCAGGCGCCCTTCGGCAGCGGCGTGCATCAGGTCCATCGCCTGCGCGCCCAGCCGCATCATCAAAGCCTGGCATTCGGGATCACCAAACCGGACATTGTATTCCACCAGTTTCGGCTGACCGTCCTTGATCATCAGCCCCGCATATAAAACACCCTGAAACGGTGCGCCGCGCCGCTTCATCTCGGCCATCGTCGGGCGCACGATCTGTTCCATGGCACGTTCTTCGATTTCCGCGCTCAGAACCGGGGCCGGAGAATACGCGCCCATCCCGCCGGTGTTCAGCCCGGTATCGCCCTCGCCGACACGCTTGTGATCCTGCGCCGTACCGATGGACAGGATGTCCTCGCCATCGCACAGGACGAACAGCGATGCTTCTTCACCTTCCATGAACTCTTCGACAACAACCTCGGCACCTGCGCCGCCAAAGGCACCGCCGAACATGTCGTCAATGGCGTCCAACGCCGATTGTTCATCCATCGCCACAATCACGCCTTTGCCTGCGGCCAGACCGTCTGCCTTGACCACGATCGGCGCACCCTTCTCGTGGATGTAAGCCTTGGCAGGATCAGCCTCGGCAAACCGTGCATAGGCCGCCGTGGGTGCGCCCGACGCATCGCAGATTTCCTTGGTAAAGCTTTTCGAGGCCTCCAGCCGCGCCGCGCCGGCAGAGGGGCCAAAGACCAGCACACCCGCCTCTCGCAACCGGTCGGCGACACCTGCCGCAAGCGGGGCTTCGGGGCCAACGATCACGAAATCAATTGCGTTCTCTTCGGCAAAGCTGACAACGGCGCCACCCTTCTCGATATCCAGCGCGGCGCAATCCGCGATCTGGGCAATTCCTGCATTCCCCGGCGCCACGATCAGACGGTCGCATTTTGGATTCTGCATCACCGCCCAGGCCAGCGCATGTTCGCGCCCGCCACTGCCGAGAATAAGGATGTTCATATAGATCTCCGATCTGCTTGGCCTCGCCTTCGCGGCGTTCTAAGCTGGGCTGGCATTCGAAACAAGGCGATGAAATGTCCGACCTCCTCGACGATCCGGTTCCCGGCCAGAATACCCCTGAATACACCGTCTCGGAAATCTCGGGCGAGGTAAAGAAAACACTCGAAGGCTCGTTTGGCCGAATTCGCGTACGTGGCGAGGTTGGGCGCGTGTTCAAGGCGCGATCCGGGCACATATATTATGACATCAAGGATGACCGGAATGTGCTGGCCTGCACAACGTGGAAAGGACAGATCGCCGGATTGTCAGTCGTACCCGAAGAAGGGTTAGAGGTTGTCGTCACAGGTCGCCTGACCGCTTTTGGCGCGCAATCGAAATACAATCTGAATGTCGACGAGGTCGCGGTCGCTGGCCAAGGTGCCCTGATGGCCCTGCTGGAAAAGCGCAAGAAACAACTTGAGGCCGAGGGCCTGTTCGCCCCTGAACGCAAGAAACCCCTGCCCTACCTGCCACAAGTCATAGGCGTGGTAACGTCGCCCTCTGGCGCAGTGATCCGCGATATCCTGCACCGGCTGCGCGACCGATTTCCGCGCAAGGTTCTGATCTGGCCTGTCGCGGTACAGGGTGCCAACTGTGCACCCGAAGTTGCCCGAGCAATCGAAGGGTTCAACAAACTGACACCCGGCGGTGCGCTGCCCCGCCCTGACCTGATTATCGTCGCACGCGGCGGCGGTTCGATCGAAGACCTGTGGGGTTTCAACGAAGAATCCGTGGCCCGCGCCACTGCCGCGTCGGATATCCCGCTGATATCAGCCGTGGGGCATGAAACTGACACGACGCTGATCGATTTCGTATCGGATCGCCGTGCGCCCACCCCAACTGCTGCTGCCGAACTTGCCGTGCCCGTCCGCATGGAATTGCTGGCCTGGACCGGTGAACAGGGCGCGCGTCTGTCTCGTGCCGCGACAGACGCAGTTCAGCGCCGTTCGCAACGCCTGCGCGATGTGTCCCGTGCATTGCCACGCGCCGACACCCTGCTTGATTCGCCCAGACAGCGATTGGATCAGGCCTCCGAACGCCTGCCCAACGCCCTGATCCGGGGTGTGCAGAACCGGCGGGTCAAACTGCTGGATATCTCTGCCCATCTGCGCCCATCAACTCTCAGGGGGCTGGTCGATAGGCGCTGGGACCGCTGGCGCAACCTGTCATCCCGCCTGTCCCTGCGCCCCATACAGCGCGAGCTTGAAACAAGGACAGACAAGCTGAACAGGCTGACCGATCGACTGAACACCGCGCAAAACACAAGGCTGGACCGCCTGCGCCAACAACTCGACGCCACCGACCGCCTGCGCGAAACGCTCAGCTACAAGGCAACGCTTGACCGGGGCTATGCCGTGGTCCGGGCCGAGGGCACCGTTGTCACAACCAAATCCGCCGCCGCAGAACACACGGATCTGGAGATCGAGTTTGCAGACGGGCGGCTTGCAACCTCGGCGTCCGGTACGACAAAAACAACCACCAAGAAATCAAAACCTCAGCCGCCGGATCAGGGATCACTGTTTTAGCCATGCTGGAAATCTGGGGCCGAAAAACGTCATCAAACGTGCAGGCCCTGATGTGGTGCGTGGGCGAACTTGGGCTGCCCTATCACCGACATGACGCGGGCCACCGGTTCGGCGGACTGGACACCGCAGAGTTTTGGGCCATGAACCCGAACCAAACTGTTCCGGTGCTTAGGGACGAAAACAACCCGCCCATCTGGGAAACCGGAGCAATCCTGCGCTACCTCGCCGCCCAGTACGGCAGCGAAACGTTCTGGCCCGCTGATCCGGTAAAACGGTCAAACGTCGATAAATGGGCTGAATGGTCAAAACTGAATATCGCCATGGCATTCACGGTTCCCGTGTTTTGGCATGTTGTGCGCACCGATCCGTCTGAACGGAATGCCGCAGCAATTCGGGATGCCGTGGCAACGCTGGAATCCAAGCTGTCGATTGCCGACGATCAATTATCGCGCACGCCGTTTATCGCCGCGCCGGAATTCACCTTGGCCGATATCCAGCTTGGTCACACGCTCTATCGAT
The DNA here is from genome assembly GCA_051009255.1 of Ruegeria sp. GTDB lineage: Bacteria > Pseudomonadota > Alphaproteobacteria > Rhodobacterales > Rhodobacteraceae > Ruegeria. The sequence continues at coordinate 5,850 of JBPCWT010000225.1, forward strand.
ACTACGAAATCGACATAGTGCGCGCACCGATTGGCAATTTGCGCCGCTATTATGAGGCGTTGACCGAAAGACCTGCATTTCAGGAACATGTGATGATCGGCTATGACGAGCTGCGCGGTCCCTGACGCGTCAAATCAAACCCCGACATCCGGCCCGTAACACAGCATTTCCTCGCCAATATCCGCAGCCTCATACAGTTCCGTCGCCTGTGGGTCGCCCTCGAATTGCGCAATCAGGCCAGATGTAGATTGGGTGAAAACCCAGCATTGCGGATCCAGCCTGTCTTCGTACAAAAAACAAATCTGTTCCGCGTTTTCGTACCAGACACCTTCTTTGCAATCGCCATCCAGAAATGACCAAACCACCCGTCGGTTGGGCAAATAGCGCTCAACCCCATAAGCGACCCCATCAAATCCGTAGAACAGCGTTTTACCTTCGGTATAGGCCTGAAAATCGGCCCCTGACATCGGCCCCTGCGCCCATGTGGCCTGTACGGATAGCACCAGTAGAATCGCAGTTCGCTTTAGCATGAACCAATTGTGTCAGATCGCATCGAATGCCGCCACACGCTGTTCACTCCTGACCGCGAAAACTGCGCTAACCAAACGTCACCCATTGCCATGTCCAAAGCTTCCGGTCGAAACTGTTTTCCAGATCAACGGCTTGATGTGGGCCAATTCAGAGACCGATAATGACGACACTTCTGTTCTGGGCGGCAGCGGCCTGTGCACTCGCCTATCTTCCTTTGGCCGCGCGTCCTGCAAGCGCCCCACGAACCTGCCTGAAAACTGCGTCTGTTGCGTTGCTTGCAATTCTTGCAGCGGTGCAATCCGCGCCAATCCTTCTGGTGCTGGCACTTACGTTCTGCGCTATTGGCGATGCATTGCTGTCACGCGATACAGAATCTGCCTTCATGGCCGGTGTCGGTGCATTCGCTGCTGGCCATCTGGCGTATATTGCGCTGTTTCTGACCCTTCCTTTTGCCGATACCGGCCTGATTTTCGAAAAACCGGGTTTCTTCTGGTCGCTGATCGTTCTGGGCATCATCATCGCCCCGCTGCTTGCCCCACGCACCGGCGACCTGAAAATTCCGGTTCTCGCCTACATCCCGATCATTCTGGGTATGGGAATCGCTGTTCTGGCCCTGCCCGAGATTGGCCCCCTGCGCTGGGCCCTACCTGCGGCAATCGCCTTTATCGTGTCTGACCTGATCCTTGCGACGGGAAAGTTCCTGCTGCCATCGGGGCACCCGGCCCTGAAAGCCACTCCTTATCTGGGTTGGCCGCTTTACTGGTCGGCGCAGGCTGGGTTCCGGATTGCCTTTTCCTGACCCTTTGCAACTGCCACAATTGCGCAAGCCGCGGGATCATAAAATTTTAACTTTTTTATTCAATTATTTACGCTTGTGTTCGGCTGGCCACTATCACCCAATTCCGCTTCTTGGTGCTTGCTGGGTGCTAATCTGCTGCCTTCCTACGGCCTATCACAGGGCACAAGTTTGACAGTGCCTAGAATGTTTGGTCCGAGTCGCGGTTCACTGCGTAACAACTATGGTACCTGGATGCCGGTTTTACCTTGATTGGCTGACATTCTTAAGTGACAAATTGGAATCGAGTAATTTGTACTTTGGGAATGTCGGTTGGTAGAGCCGACGAAACTATCAAATTTCGATTATTAGTTTTGGAGAAAACACTGTGCGCAATTCAATATTTTCACTAACTCTTGCCACCGCTTGCCTATTGACTGGCAACGCGTTTGCTCAAAGCACAAATGTATCGCATCAAATGGGGTTCTTTGTAACTTCTGTTGGGCTTGATGACGGCGGCAATCTGGGTGGGCTAGAAGGTGCCGACACCCACTGTAAAAGCC
>JBPCWT010000226.1:0-4092 GCA_051009255.1 Ruegeria sp.
TGGTCGACCCGCGTTTGCGGGTGCGCGGCATCGAAGGTTTGCGGGTGGCGGATGCATCTATCATGCCGCGCATCGTCAGTGGAAATACAAACGCCCATGCTATCATGATCGGTGAAAAGGCAAGCGATCTGGTGTTGGAGGATGCAGGCCAATGAGCTTTGCCGCGAAAAACGAGATGTTCGAAAGATAGTGAAGACATAAACCGGGGCTGAGGCCTTCGTCCCCGGGCACGCAATTAAAAGACAGAAGGCAATAACCTTGGGAGGAAACAAATGATTAACCTAAAAACAATGGCGACGGGCGCAGCCGCGCTTGCGCTGATGGCATCCAGTGCGATGGCCGAAAAGGTTCTGCGCATTCAGTCGGTTCTGCCAGCCACCGCAGACGAAGTGTTCATGCTCAATGAATTCGGCAAGGACGTGGCGGCCCTGACCGATGGCTCGCTGACGATCGAAGTGCTGCCAGCCGGCGCAGTTGTCGGCCCACGCGACATCATGGACGCGGTTGACGCCGGTCTTGTCGAAGGCGGCTTTGCCTGGACGCACTACTGGGGCGGCAAACATGTCGCGGCCAACTTGTTTGGCGCGCCAGTTGCGGGCGCCGGTGTCGGTCTCGACAACATCGCTTTTCTTAGCTGGTTCCAGTATGGCGGCGGCAAAGAGCTGTATGATCGTCTGTGGGAAGAAATGGGCGTGAATGTCAAAGGTTTCATGCTGCAGCCGGTTGGCCCAGAGGCGTTGGGATGGTTCCCAGAGCCGATTGAGTCGATGGACGACTTCCGTCAGATGCGCTTTCGCGCACCTCCGGGCATGGTAGGCGCAGCCTATGCTGACATCGGCGTTCCTGCGGTTGCGATGGGCGGCGGCGACATCCTGCCCGCACTGGAAAAGGGTACGATTGACGCGGCTGAATGGTGCTGCCCAAAGCCTGACTCCGTGTTTGGCTTTCAGAAGGTTCTCAAGCACTACTACCTGCAAGGCCTGCACCAAGTCGTAGTAAACGCAGATATGTATGTGAACCTCGATTTCTACAACGGCCTGACGGATCTTGAGAAAAAGGCACTCGAAGTTGCGGCGAACGCATCCTTGTCCAAGTCCATGTCCTATCGCATCTACGAGAATGGCAAGGCGCTGAAGGATCTGACGGATAACCACGGTGTTATTCTGGAAGACACGCCAGCGGACTACTTTACCGAGTATATGGCGGCAGCGAAGAAAGCCTTGCAAGCGGCAGCGGACGAAGACGAATTCTTTGCTGAAGTGTGGCAGTCCCAAAAGGATTTCGCGGACATCGCGGTTCCGTTCTGGGCCGGAGCACAGGCTTCTAATGCTGGTCTGGGCAAAGCCCACGCGGACACGCTGAAGTAAAACCATTCCCGCGCCGGAGAACGCTCCGGGGCGGGATCCCCAATCCGACTCTGCATTGGTAAGCCGCCCCGCTTGAGAGGGCTGTTTTTGAATGAGGGGTCCATGAGAAATGGCTGACGAAGTCAACGCAGACGAGTTGGAAATTGCTGACGAACTGATTGCAGAACGCCGTTCTGAAAGGCCCGGCGAGACACCAGAGGATATGACGCCTTGGCAGCGTCCGATTACGGCGACTATTGACCTGATCAACTATCGCGCGGGTCAGATCATTGCCTTGCTTATGGTACCCTTGATCGCAGTCGTTGTGTTCGAGGTCTTTTCGCGCAACTCATTCTCCATTCTTTCCAACGCAGGTTTCGAAGACCTTGCGCGATCCCTTGGCCTTGGCCCGACGCTTTGGGTTTATGATACCAGTCGCATGTTGGCAGGTGTTCTGTTCATGGCGGCCGCGGGCTATGGCTTGATGCGAGGGGTACATATCCGGGCCGACTTTTTGTACCGCAATTGGTCGAACAAAACGCAGGCCACGGTCGATGCGGTTCTCTATCTCTTGTTCTTCATCCCCTCGATGGTCTTTTTCACGGTGGTTTCTGCACAATTCTGGTGGCTTGCCTTTTCAACCGGTGAAACCATGCAGATCGACAGCGCCTGGGGGCCGCTATTGTGGCCTGCGCGAACTGCGATGCCGGTTGGCGGTTTCCTTTTGCTGCTGCAAGGCATTCCCGAAATTTTCCGGGCTTTCCACAAAATGGGCAAAGAGCGGGAACGGATCTTTTTAAGAGCTATGCCGTTTTATCTGGTCGCGTTGACCTGGCTTGTTCTGGCGATTTTCGCGCCCGACCTGGTACCCGGCGGAGAGTGGTTTACGGACATCATGAAATCTAGTCCGGGCCTGTCCAAACCCACCATCGGCCTGATCATGCTTGGCACGATGCTATTTGTGATCTTTATCGGGTTCCCGATTGCGTTCACTCTGATCTTCCTTGCGTTTGTGTTCGGCATTTGGGGGGCCAACTTTAAACTGACCACGCTGTTGATGACACTCAACACCAACTCTACCATGCTGAACGATCAGCTGATGGCCGTTCCGCTGTTTGTCCTGATGGGTATCGTCATGGAACAGGCCGGATTGATGGAACGTTTGTTTGGTTCAATCCAGATGATCATGGCCCGTGTGCGAGGGTCGCTGTATATCGCGGTTCTCGTGGTCTCTACCATCTTCGCGGCTGCGACCGGAATCGTGGGTGCGTCTGTGACGATCCTTGGCATCATGGCAGGCGCCACGATGAGCCGTTCGGGGTATAACGTCCAACTGGCGGCGGGTACGATTACTGCAGGCGGTACATTGGGCATTCTTATCCCACCTTCGATCATGCTGATCGTCATGGGCCCGGTGTTGGAAGTGTCGGTGCTTGACCTGTTCCGCGCGGCCTTTATCCCCGGCGCACTGCTGGCATCGCTGTACCTGCTATATACGCTTGGCCGATGTTGGCTGAACCCCGAACTTGGCCCGATCCTGTCAGAAGAAGACCAGCCCGTGACGTCGAACCGCTATGGCGTCGAAGTCGTTCTGATCTGTGTCGGTGTTCTTGCAGTATGCCGGGTTTTCGGCTGGGCGTTGAACGGCATGTTTGCAGATGTCTTTCCTTTTGCGGGATTGATCGCGACGCTTGCCGCCCTTGGGGTTGCCTATCTCGCTTATAGAAGCCTGAACGTTCTGCGCATTGTTGCCCCTATCGCCATTGGCGGACAGATGGCAATTTCGGCCAGCGCGATACTAGGCGGCAACCTGTCTGGCACGGCAACTGTGATGAGCATTTCCTGGCTCGTTCTTATGGGTCTGGCCGCTTATCTTATTCTGCCGCTGTACAAAGCCGATGCGAAAGAGAATTTCCGCTTTTCAGATCTGTGGGAAGAGTTCTTTCGGGGGCTCATGCCGCCAACGATCCTTATCAGCTTTGCGCTGGGTTCTATCCTGTTGGGTCTGGCCACCCCTGCCGAAGCTGCCGCCATGGGGGCATTCGGAGCGATCCTTCTGTCGATTGGCTATCGCAAGTTTACATTCAAGGGCTTTATGGAATGCCTGATCAAATCGCTGGAAATAACGGTCTTGATCATGTTCCTGGTAGCGGCGTCCAATTTCTTTGGGGCAGAATTTTCTAATCTGGGTACACCCAAGATGCTGACCGATGGGCTTTTGGCGCTTGATATGTCGCCCTACATGGTGCTGGTCCTGATAATGGCGCTGGTATTCCTGCTGGGCTGGCCGTTGGAATGGGTACCGATTGTTCTGATCGTTGTGCCAATACTTTTGCCTACTGTCGTGGCCCTTGATCTGCCAGGCTTTGAAAGCACCTATGACCTCTTGATCTGGTTCGGCATCCTTGTTGCTGTGAACCTGCAGACGGCGTGGTTGTCGCCACCTGTGGCGCTGTCAGCGTATTTCCTCAAGGGCGTGGTACCCAGCTGGGATCTCAAGGACATATACCTTGGCATGATGCAATTTATGCTGGTGCAGCTTTTGGGTCTTATCCTGCTGTTTTCCTTCCCGCAGCTTGTTCTCTGGCTGCCCAAAATCATGGGAGGTTAAGGCATGGCCGCAGCAACGCGTTCTGCCATTTCATATTTGAAGTGGCCGCTTATCGTGACTTTCGTCGGCCTGATTCTGTCAGGTTGGCTGGGGTGGGCCACGACCGGAACTGTTGGTGGTGTCATCTCGTTCCTG
>JBPCWT010000227.1:0-2507 GCA_051009255.1 Ruegeria sp.
ACCCAAGGATCGGCATATCTCTCGGATCGAGTATCGTGCTCAGGACCTGGTGCGACGGGCAAAGATTCTGGGAATGCCTTTCAAAATCCAACCGGCACATTGGCCAACGAACATGGCGCCCTCGTCATATGCTGTTATTGCCGCAACACAGGATGGGTCAGGTGACGTGGGCAAGTTGTGCCGCCTGATATCGCGCGCCTGTTGGGCCGAGGACAAGGATATCGCCGATGATGAAGTGATCCGCGACTGCCTGCAAAACGCAGGTTTCGACCCAAGCCTTGCCGACAGCGGTCTGCTGGTCGGTGCCGAAACATATGCTGCAAATCTGGAACAGGCAGTAGAACGTGGTGTCTTTGGTGCGCCATTTTACATCACTCAGGATGGGCAACGATTCTGGGGTCAGGACCGGTTGGATGATCTCGACGCACATCTGGCGGAACTCAAGGGGTGAATGAAGAGCACGAACTGCCACAACAGCCGTTTGTGCGCACTCTTGGCGATGGGCCTCGCAAAGTTTTGGCCCTGCACTGCACCATAGCCCATTCCGGCGCGTGGCGAGGGCTGGCTGGCAGGCTGGAACACGACGCGACATTTATCGCGCCCGATATGCTGTCGCATGGCCGCAGCCCCGATTGGGACGGGCAAGGTAACTTTCAGGACCGGATCACAGAAATTGCAGAGGCCAACCTGTCACAACCAATGGACCTGATCGGCCATTCATTTGGGGCAACCGTGGCTCTTCGGTTGGCGGTTACACATCCGAATCTGGTACGAAGCGTTGTGCTAATCGAACCGGTCTTTTTTGCGGTTGCCCGGCAGGACGCGCCGGAATTGACGGATCAACACATCGAAGACGCCAGCCCCGTCAAAGATGCCCTGTCGCGCGGAGACGACGCGCTGGCGGCACGATTGTTCAATCGTATGTGGAGCACGGAATCCAGCCCGCGCTGGCCGCAACTACCGGAAAGTACGCGCGCTGCGATGATCCGTGGCATTCACGTCATTCCAAAAGTTGACGAAGCTCTGTTCAGAGATCGCGCAGGTCTGTTGAAACCTGGTGTTCTGGATCGGGCAACAATGCCCATTCTGCTTTTACGGGGAACGCTGACCCAGCCTGTAATGACCGCGATCAACGAAGGTTTGGCACGTCGATTACCAAATGCAGCAAATGCCGTGGTCGACGGGGCTGGGCATATGCTGCCAATTTCACATCCAGGCGCGACGGCTGAACATGCGCGCGCCCACTGGACACGCCTCTGATTGCTAAAGCAGTGACAGGAACTGATCAATTTGTGCGCTGTCGATGGACCAGTCACTGACAAGCCGACAGGCAAGCATTTCGGCGTCGTCATCACCGTCCATCCCTGCGCCCCACAAATGGTAGACCGCGCCAGCAGCGTGCAGTTTTTTGTGCGTGCTGCGTGGAAAACTTGCAAAGATCATGTTGGCCTGTGGGTCGTGAAGGAATTCTGCCCCCGCTGCACGCAAACCATCAGCCAGCCTCGCGCAGTTATCGTTCGCCTGACGTGCCGACCGCAGCCACAAGTCATCCTTTAAATAGGCTGCCATCTGCGCCGAAAGATAGCGATGCTTGGAAATCAAATGCGCGCCGCGTTTGCGCCGCAACTCAAATTCCCAAGCCTTGCTTTCGTCGAAGAAGATCACGGCTTCGACACCGATCAGACCGTTCTTGGTTCCGCCAAAACTGACCGCGTCCACGCCAGCCTTCCACGTCATTTCGGCTGGTGAGCAATTCAGCGCAACCAACGCGTTGGCAAAGCGAGCACCGTCCATATAAACCGGCAACTCATACTCTTTTGCGACGCCGCACAGGTCCGTCAGTTCACCCACCGAATAAACCGACCCACGTTCCGTTACTTGCGTTATGGCGACAGGGCCGCGTTGCGGGCCATGTACGCCGCGTACGCCTTCTGTCATGATCGAAGCTCGCAATGCCGCTGCCGACATTTTGTCGCCACCCGGCACAAGTGTCAGTTTGACACCGCTGAAAAACTCGGGCGCGTTACATTCATCTTCTTGGATGTGGGACACCGGGGAACAAAACACCGTTTCCCATGGTTGCGACAGGGTTGCCAGCGCCAGAGAGTTGGCCGCCGTCCCGGTAGCCACCAGATACACAGCCGCGCCCGGTGCTTCGAACAAGCTGCGCAGCTGGTCCCGCACATCGTTCATTAGCGTGTCCGCGCCATAGGCCATAGCGTGACCCTGATTGGCATCGACCAGCGCCTGCAGCACCTCGGGATGAACCGGCCCGGCATTGTCAGAGGCAAAGTGCATCAGGTAGGCTCCTCAATTATGTAGTCTTCCCATTCTTCTTCGGGGGTCTCGAATTCTGATACAGTGCGCCCCTGAACTGAAACCCCTGCCTTGTGCACGCTATCCGGTGTGCCTGATATCAGGGGATGCCAATCGAAAAGCGGCTTTCCTTCCCACAACAACCTGTATGCACAGGTTTGCGGCAGCCAATAGGCGTGACTGTCGATATT
>JBPCWT010000228.1:0-4730 GCA_051009255.1 Ruegeria sp.
GTGTGATCCAATGCACCGTCCGCTGAATGTGCGAGGCACGCCGCTGCTGCAGAGCAAATGAAACCGTCCAGAACAACAGGAATACGCAACATTTTGGCCGCAGCAATCGCGCCGGCCATCGCCGCGATCTCGCGCCCGCCAAGGCAGCGCAGGATTTCAAGGCCGTCACCTGTGCCGCCGTGCAGAGCCACCCCTTCAGCAACGACGCGGGTCTTATTGGCCAAACCGGCATCGTCGACACCGGTTCCACGACCAGTCCAATCTGACGCGTTCCCTCCAAACAAGGCACAGGCAATTGCAGCGGCTGGCGTCGTATTGCCAATCCCCATCTCACCAACAACCAGCAAATCCGCGTCCGCGTCAACGGCCAGCCACCCTGCACGCAACGCGATCAAAAGATCTTCGTCGCTCATTGCCGGGCCTTGCGTAAAGTCCGCGGTGGGTCGATCAAGTTCCAGCGCGTGAACATCCATTTTGGCGTCTGCCGCCTGTGCCAGTTGATTGATCGCTGCCCCACCGCGTTTAAAGTTTAGAACCATCTGTTCGGTCACCTCGGCCGGAAATGCCGATACGCCCTGTTCCGTGACACCATGATTCCCTGCAAAAACGATTACTTGTGGTGCCTTGATTTGGGGACGGGCGTCCCCCCGCCAACCGGCATACCAAATTGCCAGATCTTCCAGACGGCCCAACGCGCCGGGGGGTTTTGTTAACTGACCGTTACGCTCTTCAGCTTCTTTTACGGCGGCATTGTCCGGTTCGGGCGCTGCAGTCAGCATGTCACGGAAGTTTTTCAGATCTTGAAGTTCGGGCAGCATGTAAAGCCTCGTTGCATCGCAGAGTTCCTGCGTGTTTAACCAATGCGACCAAAGCGACAAGACCCTGAAAGGCCTCGGAGTGACCAAAAACGACACCGGACACTTTTCTATCTGGGACATTCCCGTTGCGTTGGTGCTGTTGACGCGATTGCCCATGCCTCAGTTACCAGAAACGGTATTCGCGCGTCAGGCATCAGCGACGTGGGCGTTTCCATTGGTCGGGCTGGCTGTTGGGGCGTTGTCAGTTGCCGTGGGCTGGATTGGGTTAATCATCAATCTTCCCACGCTTGTCTGCGCAATTCTGATGGTAATTACTTTGATAATCTCCACTGGCGCGATGCACGAAGACGGTTTGGCAGACACCTTCGACGGGCTATGGGGGGGGACAACCCCCGAACGCCGTCTAAAGATTATGAAAGACAGCCATATTGGAACTTATGGCGTGCTGGCACTGGGCCTTTCGCAATTATTGAGAATTGGATCGATTTCAGATTTGCTAACCCTGAACCTGCTGCACGGGGTTGTTGCAGCGGCGATTTTTTCCCGATCTCTGATGCCCTTTATTATGAAATGGCTACCAAACGCGCGCGGCACGGGATTGAGCCATCAGGTCGGAAAGCCACAAATCGTGCCAGTCTCAGTGGGCTTGGGACTGGCATTTTCTTTGATCCTTATTCTGCTTGGTACCAATGCCCTTATCCCGGCAATGGTTGCTTGTTTTACCGCGGCAATTGTGGCCGTCATCTCCAGATCGAAAATTTGTGGTCAAACCGGCGATATTCTTGGGTCGGTTCAGCAAGTTTCAGAAATCTCATTTCTTCTTGCCCTGACCGCGCTGATTTAACTTACGCCGCCGGTCTTGATCCGCAGCAAACCACCACAATGTTTGCAATGCACGGCATCCGGATCGTGCCTGAACAATCCGCAGCTAGCGCATTTATGCCGTACTTTCTGAGGCATGAAAATCGCCTGTGCCAAACGCACGAATAGGGCAACGCCGACGACCATTATAAATACTGAAAAAATCTTGCCTCCGGGCGTCGGCAAAGTGATGTCGCCAAACCCGGTCGTGGTAAGGGTTGCCATTGTAAAATAAAGGGCATCAATGTACGGCGTCTGACTGCTTTCCGGAATGAAATAGACCAAAACCGCTGTCGTGGTCGCGAACACAAACACCAACAGGTTTATTGCGGCAATGACCGCGTCTTCGTGCGTTCTAAAAAATGTACTGTCACGCCGCAGGTCGCGCAGCAGGTGATAAGAATGGATCAACCGCAAGGCCCGGAGAATTCGCAGGAACGCAAGGCTGCCCGTCAGGAATGGATCCAGCAATAGAGAAATGATTACGACGACATCTGCAAGGGTGTAGATTTTCGTAAGTAACTTCCGTCTATCTTTGGATATCCAAAGTCGTGCTGAAAAATCCAACAGAATTATAAGGCCAACAATCCAGCTGGCAGCAATAATTCGATGGCTGTGTTCAATATGCGCCGTTGCAACAAAAAAGACGATCGTAACAATGTCGAAAAGGATCAGAAAATAGCGAAACCATACGGAAACCGCCCCCGTCCCGATATAAAGCATCCTAACAAATTGCTTCAGCTGCGCCACACCTAACCCCTGCTGCTGAAACAATGATAATCGCAGCTACCTTATAAAAAGCAACAATTTAGCAAAGAAATGACCGCCCCGAAACGAGGCGGTCAAATGTTATAGTCCATAAATTATGCTGCGACGCGAGAGGTAAGAACCTCGTCAACCTGCTTTGCCGCCGATATTTCATCGGCACCAGAAACGGCCGCGACTTCGCGTGTCAGTCTTTCAAGTGCGGCGTCGTATAGCTGGCGTTCAGAGTAACTTTGCTCACGCTGATCGTCGGTGCGGTGCAAATCCCGGACCACTTCGGCAATAGAGATCAAGTCGCCAGAGTTAATCTTTTGCTCGTATTCCTGTGCGCGGCGCGACCACATTGCACGTTTAACCTTGGCCTTGCCTTTGAGCGTCCTCATGGCCTGGCTAATCACGTCCGGAGAGCTGAGCGAGCGCAATCCGGATTCCGTAACTTTGTTGGTCGGCACTCGCAGCGTCATCTTGTCCTTTTCAAAGGAGATAACGAACAGCTCGAGCGTAAATCCCGCGACTTCCTGCTCTTCGATCGAAATGATCTGTCCCACGCCGTGCGCAGGATACACAACATAGTCGTTCGGGCGGAACTCGGGCTTTTTCGACTTAGTCATTCATGTCTTTCCTTAACGGCTGACCGTAATGCAGGCGACAAAATACATCAGACAGGGCAATCCCGGCCCCGCTGACGAATTAAATATCAATAGCTTAGAATTCCAAAGCGAGCATACTGTCGGAGTGCATCCCAGTCTCTGTCATCATATAGAGCGACACCATACCACAAAAACATGCCATCCGAAAGCTAACGCTACGTAAACCCGCCTTAACCCGCTGGGATTCCTGCATCAGACGCAATGCTCGTCCCACACATAAGGTTCGAATCGTTTATCCGCCCTCGCCCGGCGATTCAGAGAAGTACTTCTCCATTTTACCGTCTTCACCGTCGCGTTCTTCGGCTTCGGGCAGTGGATCTTTTTTGGTTACGATTACCGGCCATTGCTCGGAAAACTTGCGGTTAAACTCAACCCATTGTTCCATGCCGGGTTCCGTATCCGGGCGAATTGCGTCTGCCGGGCATTCCGGTTCGCAAACACCACAGTCGATGCATTCGTCTGGATGGATGACCAGCGCGTTTTCACCTTCATAAAAACAGTCCACCGGACACACCTCGACACAGTCGGTGTATTTGCAGGCAATGCAATTTTCGGTGACAACATAGGTCATAATCGGAATCCACTTTTGCTTTGGCCGTTAGCTAAATCAGAGTTGCCCACTCTTCAAGGGAGGATCACCCTTCAGACGACCGAGAAAGACCAAGCGCTCGCCTATCCTTTTGGATGGGCGATCCTTTCCCTCAAACTTTGGATTTGGCGGCGGATCGTCCCGATACTCGGTCAAATCGGTGTATAATGTTTGTGCCTCTGGTGCCGGACCGCGCCGTTCGCCAAGCTTTTCGATACGAACAACCCTGACAATCCGGCCCTGTGGAAACGTTAATACGTCCTCTGGCCCAACTGCCTGCGCGGGCTTTGGTGCACGCTTACCATTTAACCGAACATGTCCAGCCGTGACTTGCTTGGCGGCAAGGCTACGGGTTTTGAAGAACCGCGCCTGCCACAGCCATTTGTCAATTCGAAGTTTCGTGCGCTCCTCGGCCATCGCCGATTAGTTGCCCTCTTTTAACGCCATCAACGCTGCAAAGGGATTATCGGGGTCGATAGCTTTTTCTTTTTTCGGTGGACGAGAAGAGAAAGTTTTGGCCCCTTGTTGCGGTTTTCCGCCTTTTTTCCCATGAGGTTTCCCTCGCCCATCCTGCGACTTGCCACGCGGTTTGCCTTTGGGTTGTCCCTGGCGCTGTTCGCGCCGTTGTCCTTGGCTGCGGCTGGTCGGTTGGCGACCCCAAGTGAAGGTGTAGAAAACTTCAACCTCGGGTTCGTCCGAACACGGTGGTTCATCTGCTACCGCGTCGTCGTTTTCCGTGGGCTCGACAACCGTCTCAGTTGTCTCAGTTGGTACAACGGCTTCGTCCACGGAAACTTCGGTGCCAGAAGGTTCCTCGGCGGCAGTTTGCACTGGCGCATCATTTGCCTCGCTGGATTCGTCTGGTGCAGGTTTGACTTTTTCCCGCTCTGCCTTTTCGGCTTTGTAACCCAGCCCCTGCATCAGATCAGCGAATTGATCCAGGGTCATACCAGTGATCGACAACATATCCGGCTTGGCCTCAAACCCACCGCGGCTGTCTTCGGCGCGCAGCATATCGGCCAATCGTTCCAACATGTCGATGCGAAT
>JBPCWT010000229.1:0-3400 GCA_051009255.1 Ruegeria sp.
GATGAAAAGCCTGAATCCAACTGTTTTCGTGGATTCCTATGGCCTTGCCCTGCAGCTGGCGCTGAATGGAAATGGCGTTGCGCTGGCACATCCGGGTTTGGCAGGTCATGCGTTGGCCAGTGGCAGGCTGGTGTCCGCGCATCCGGCCCGAATTGATGCGAAAGAGGGGTATTTTCTGTCGGTAGACCGGTCATTGCGCCCCGCGGTGGCGTTTCGGGACTGGTTGCTGGCGACAATTCACGGTTACCCGGAGCAGGGTTTAGATGAATGAACGGCTTTCTGTGCGCTTTCGGGATTGATAGGCTGCGAAAGTGAATTGATCGAAAGGGTTGCGAATGTCCTCTCATGGGTATGCCGGCGGCAGGTTGAACCTGCCATTTGTGGGAATCGCGACCTTTGGCAAGTCGCCCTATGTCGAAGACTGGGATGGCATTGATGCAGATGTCGCGGTGATGGGCGCGCCGTTTGATTTTGGCACGCAGTGGCGATCTGGTGCGCGGTTTGGGCCGCGCGCGGTGCGCGAAGCATCGACCCTGTTCAGTTTTGGCCATGCCGGTGCGTATGACCACGAAGATGATGCGACATATCTGGATGCGTCCGTGCGGATGGTCGACATTGGGGATGCAGATATCGTGCATACCCTGACGGATGAAAGCCATCGAAACATTGCGCTGGGCGTGCGCAAGATTTTGGACGCCGGGGCGTTGCCGGTGGTGATCGGGGGCGATCATTCGGTCAATATTCCCTGTGTCGAAGCCTTTGAGCAGGATTGTGCAAAAAACGGACCGATCCATGTGGTGCAGATTGATGCGCATCTGGATTTTGTCGATGAACGGCACGGGGTTACGCGGGGCCACGGCAACCCGATGCGACGGGCCATTGAAAAGGATTATGTCAGCGGAATGACCCAGCTGGGCATTCGCAACGTGTCGTCCACGGCCAAAGAAGGGTACGAGGATGCCCGCGCGCGGGGGTCGGATATCCTGTCGGTGCGGCAGGTCCGCAAGCTGGGCACGGACGGGGTGCTGGAACGGATACCCGAGGGTGCACGGTATTACGTCACCATCGACATCGACGCGTTCTGCCCGTCGATTGCGGCAGGGACAGGCACGCCAAGTCACGGCGGTTTTTTGTATTATGACGTACTGGAAATTCTGCAGGGTCTGGCGCGGCGCGGCGATGTGGCCGGGATTGATCTGGTCGAGGTGGCGCCCAGTTACGACCCCAGCGAAAGCACTCAGATTTTGGCCGCGCAATTGTTGTTGAATTTCATCGGGTTCATTTTCCACGAACGCGCCAAGCGCGGTTGAGAATCCGTGATCCGGGGTGGCCCGGGCAATCTGCCCCGGCCACCCTGTTCTTTTAGGCTTTGATGATGTTGTGACCCGGTCCGTAAGGAAAGCCGGTGATGTTTTCGGCACTGTCTTCGCCCACGACAAGGATGTCGTGCTCGCGGTAGCCGCCCGCGCCGGGCTGGCCTTCGGGGATCCAGATCATCGGTTCGATCGAAACCACCATTCCCGGCTCTAACACCGTGTCGATATCTTCGCGCAGTTCCAACCCGGCCTCGCGCCCGTAGTAGTGGCTGAGGATGCCAAAGCTGTGGCCATAACCAAACGAGCGGTATTGCAGCAGGTCCTGGTCGGCGAAAAAGCGATTGATTTCGGCCGTGATGCCGGAACAAGTCGCACCAGGTTTTACAAGGCTGAGGCCAAGCTCGTGCGCGGCAACGTTGGCTTGCCACATTTTCAGCGAGGCGGCATCCGGTTCACCCAGAAACAAGGTGCGTTCCAGCGCGGTGTAATACCCCGAGATCATCGGGAACGTGTTGAGCGACAGGATATCGCCCTGTTGCAACGCCCGTTTGGTCACCGGGTTATGCGCGCCATCGGTGTTCAGGCCCGATTGGAACCAGACCCATGTGTCGCGGTATTCTGCTTCCGGGTAGGCGCGCGCGATCTCATCCTCCATCGCGTTACGACCGGCCATTGCGATTTCAATTTCGGTCGCGCCTTCGCGGATAGCTGCGTGGATTGCAGCGCCGCCGACATCGGCGGTACGTGCGCCGCCTTTGATCAGTTCGATCTCCTCGGCGGATTTCACCATGCGCGCGGCCATCGTATCGGGCGCGATATCGACCAGTTCGGGCGCGTTCAGAAACTCGACCGCGAGGTCGCGGGTGGCAAGCGTCATGTGGTCTGATTCGATTCCGATGCGGCGCGCGCCGCCCGTTAGCTGGGCAACGGCACGCCAGTAATTGTTGCGCTTCCAGTCGGTGTAAATGACGTTTTCCTCGACCGAGCGGCGCCACGGCTGACCGGCGTCGATGTTGGCGGAAACCGTGGTGCAGGCGTCCTGCGTCACGACGCAGCCAT
The DNA here is from genome assembly GCA_051009255.1 of Ruegeria sp. Lineage (GTDB taxonomy): Bacteria > Pseudomonadota > Alphaproteobacteria > Rhodobacterales > Rhodobacteraceae > Ruegeria. The sequence continues at coordinate 2,376 of JBPCWT010000229.1, forward strand.
AGGGCCGCCCAAAGGCGCAGTACAGAAAACCGGAATAATAGGCGATGTTCTGCATCGAGGTCAGAACAATTGCGGGAATGTCACGGGCGTTCATGACGGCGCGCAGCGTGGCAAGCCGCCGGTCATATTCAGCGCGTGAAAACGGCAGTGGCGCCTTGTCGCCGTTATGCGATGTAAAAAATTCTGGCCGGACGATTTGGTCGGTCATGTGTAGTCTCCTGTCCAGGCCGGACAGGCGAGGTCCGGCCACAAGTCCCGGCGTGCAGGACAGGGGCGGCCCCGGAAACCCGAGTACCGTGCACCCCCGATACGTGTCGCGACGCCATCGCGACCGGGGGCACGGTTCTGCGCTAAATCAGGAAAAGATTCGGGTCAACCCGGTGACATGCCTCGGAGCCGTTCGGACCTGCGGCGCAACAGCTCGACCGTTGTCAGCAAGCCGATCGAGATCACAACAAGGATTGTTGCAACGGCAAGGATCGTCGGGCTGATCTGTTCACGCAGGCCGGTGAACATCTGCCACGGCAGGGTTTTCTGACTGGCAGAGCCGACGAACAGCACCACGACAACTTCGTCAAATGACGTGATAAAGGCGAACAGCCCACCCGAGATTACGCCCGGCAGGATCAGCGGCATCTGCACGCGGAAGAACGTGGTAACCGGGGATGCGCCCATGTTGGCGGCGGCGCGGGTCAGCGAACGGTCAAAGCCGACAAGCGTTGCTGTTACGGTGATGATGACAAACGGGATGCCCAGAACCGCGTGTGCCAGGATCACCTTGACGTAGCCGACAAAGGTTTTGGGAAGGCCAAGCGTTCCTTCCATCCAGTTTCCGATGCTGGAGTAGAAGAAGAACATGCCGGTGGCCGAAATGATCAGCGGAACGATCATCGGGGAAATCATCACCGCCATGATCGCGCGGCGTCCGGGGACGTGGCTTTGGCTGAGGCCGATGGCGGCCAATGTGCCAAGGCTGACGGAAATGACGGTCGCAATTGGGGCGATCAGAAGCGAGTTCTTAAAGC
>JBPCWT010000230.1:0-4471 GCA_051009255.1 Ruegeria sp.
CCCAAACCTGATCGGGGGCCAGATCCCAAAAAGCGAATATCGTTGGCGACCTTGTAGCAAGAGCCTGCAACAGTGGCCAAGGCACCCGATAAGAACACCATTGCATCATGTGCGGCTAGGGCTTCGAATTTGTTTGGTGCCGTGACAAAGGGTAGGTCGGTAGTTTCTGCCATGTTCGCTGCTACGGCCTCGCTCCAACCCGTTTGCGTATTCAGGCCAGTACCAACAGCTGTTCCACCTTGCGCCAACTCGTAAATTCCGGGCATTGCGGCCTGGACGCGGGCGATACCTTGTCGAATTTGATGCGCGTAGCCAGAAAACTCCTGACCAAGTGTCAGCGGAGTCGCGTCCTGCGTATGCGTCCGACCAATCTTGATGATGTCCTTGAACTCTTCTGCCTTTTGTTCCAGGCCCGTCGCCAGCTTTTCAAGACCTGGCAGCAATACATCACGAACGCTCATCGCCGTGGCGATATGCATTGCCGTTGGGAAAGTGTCATTTGACGATTGGCCCATGTTGCAATGATCGTTTGGGTGTACCGGATCCTTGGATCCAATTACGCCTCCCAAAATCTCGATTGCACGATTTGCAATAACCTCGTTCGAGTTCATGTTTGACTGCGTGCCCGATCCGGTCTGCCACACGACGAGGGGGAAATTGTCGTCAAACTTACCTTCGATAACTTCGCCAGCGGCCTGAATCACCGCATCTGCAATCGTGGCATCAAGTTTGCCGGTCGCCTTGTTCTGCAAAGCGCAGGCTTGCTTGATAACACCTAAGGCACGGACGATCGCGGTGGGTTGTTTTTCCCAACCAATCGGAAAATTCATGATCGATCGTTGGGTTTGCGCGCCCCAATACTTGTCTGCTGGAACCTCCAGTGGACCAAAGCTGTCGGATTCGGTGCGGGTCTGGGACATCTGTCACTCCGTCTGGTATGCAGTTGCATGCCGTTTAACTTTGGTCGTGCCATAGTGCAATCGGCCAGTTCGGCGCACCTTAATGCCATGTTTTGCGAAGGTATAGATGACGAGGTGCGTCAATTAATTATCGTTGGCGATAACAGTGGCATTGTGTGCGCCGTGCCCCAAGTTACAATGTGATAGCAACCTTGACGGAGACAATCATGCGCGAATTGTATCGAACTCGACTAATGTCTGCCTTGATGCATGTGCTACTAGCCTCTGTCTGGCTGGTACTCATGACCATTCAGGCCAACGCTGCGGATATAACTCCGTTCCTGGGTGATTACGTAGGGTCGGCGGATGTCGTTGAGTCAGACGGATCAGCGACCCCGCGCGATATGAGTGTCTCAATCGGCGAAACCGATGATGGGTTCAATGTCAGTTGGAAAACGACGACCTACAAATCAGACGGGCGCGTAAAGGAATCGAGCTATTCAGTCGATTTTCTTACATCCAGCAGGGACAATGTGTTCTCTGCCGCAATGAAGCGAAACGTTTTTGGCCACGAAGTGCCGCTGGACCCAATGAAAGGTGAACCATTTGTTTGGGGACGGATCGAAGGTGAAACGCTGACCGTGTTTTCCTTGTTTATTGACGAAAACGGTGGGTATGAGCTTCAACAGTTTGACCGGACGCTGGCAGAAGGCGGACTTGATCTTTCTTTTTCGCGGTTCCGCAATGGAGAGAAATCGCGATCAGTCGAAACATTTCTGAAAAAGCAATAACGCCCAAAGAACGCAGATTCCATTTTGTCCGAATTCGTTAATTATTTTCGGAAACTGTCCAGCGAAACGATATCGGCATCGTGGGTCTCGTCCGGTTCGTCTATTTCCACCAGTTCCGCTTCTGGAATGATCGGATCTTGATCGTCCTCGTCTTCCGGGCTTTCGAAGCGAAGTCCGAATTCCACCGACGGGTCAACAAATGTCTTAATGGAAGAGTAGGGGACATACAGGGGTTCCGGCGTGTCGCCAAAGTTCAGTGTGATTGCAAACCCGTCATCCCCAACATCAAGGTTTTCGAACCAATGCTGCATCACAATCGTCATTTCGTCCGGATAACGTTGACGCAACCAATCGGCTAGTTCGACACCGTCCTCACGTGTGTCAAACGTTATGAAGAAATGATGCGCGCCAGGTAAGCCTGTTTCAGACACATCTTGCAGCACGGTCTTGATCAGACCGCGCATTGCCGTATGCATCAGGTTCCCATAGTCGATGTCTTGCGACATGTGTCATCCTCGAATGTGCTTGACGTCAGCATAAGGGATTTGACCGGAAACAAAAGACCGGGCGTTGCTTTATCATTCAGATAAAATGAAAGATCATTCCCACAACAGCCGTAAGCACCAACGTAACTGCCAGGCCGAATTTCAACCGAAAAATCAATATGCCTGCAACGATGGTCAGCACCAGTGCCGCAAGATTAATCGTTTGAACGTCAGGCAAGGCAAGAGTTGTCGGCCCCAAAGCCCGTTGGGAAACTGACCCAAACAGGACATTCATCCCGAACCACACGGAAAGGTTGAGAATCACGCCGACCACCGCGGCGGTTATACCGTGAAGCGCAGAGGATAGCCGCGGTCGGGCTGAAATCCACTCAAGATATGGTGCCGCCAGAAATATCCACAAAAAACACGGAACGAAAGTCGCCCATAGAGACACAATACCGGCGGCAATTGCCATCGCGGGTCCGCCGGAGATTTGGCCGCTAAGCATAGCAACAAACTGTGTTACCAGTATCAGCGGCCCCGGTGTAGTTTCCGCAAGACCCAGCGCATCAATCATCTGGTCAGTGCTGATCCAATGATACCTGTCGACAACCGTTTGGGTCATATAAGCCAAGACCGCATAAGCACCGCCAAATGTGACGACAGCGAGCCGGGCAAAAAACCAACCAAGATCGCTTAGCAGCTTTTGACCCGTCAGTGTCAGGATTATCAGCGGCCCCAGCCACAGCGTTAACCAAACTGCTGCGGTTCGCAGAGGTTTTGTCAGAATTAGGGCAGGCGGTACTGAGGATGGAGCGTCACCGCGAGAGGACACATAGCCCCAAGTCGCTGCTGCAAGGATGATCAAGGGGAACGGCAGGTTGAACAGGAAGATGGCCAAAAAACCCAACGCCGCAATTACGCGATGTTCTGAGTCGACCAACGCCTTGCCAGACAATTTGCGAAGCGCCTGCAAAACGATAACGATGACCGTGGCTTTGACCCCTAAGAATGCCGACTGAACCAAAGGCAGTTCACCATAGGCGGCATAAAGGCCGACTAAAGCTGCTATGATTATCGCACCGGGTAACACAAACAAACCGCCAGCGATTAACCCGCCCGTCACCCCTCGCAATCGCCAGCCTGCATATGTGGCCAGTTGCATCGCTTCTGGGCCGGGAAGCAGCATACACAGCGACAAGGCCCGCAGGTACGATTGTTCGTCCAACCACGGGCGGCGCTCGACCAATTCCTGATGCATAAGTGAGATTTGCGCGGCCGGGCCACCAAATGACAGTAGTCCGATCCGCCCGAATACGCGCACAAGCTCGTTGTTTGACGGGCTCATTTTTTGTTAACCGCAGGCCAGTCGTGACCTTCGTTAAACCCATCGCGCGCCCAACGGTACATCGCATCATACAGGGCCAGTCCGGCCTCTAATTGCTGATGGTCGTCGCGGTACTGTCGCGACAGCCCAACGGAAACAGCAAGTAGACCGGCAGCCTCGGGTGCCAAATCGTGGTTGTTCGTGTCTGCCCCACGAACAACGGTTGCAAGGCGGTTCAGCGCCGGCGTGTGCAAGCAGAACTCATCCAACATTGTGTCAAAGGTGCAGTTCGTACCGCGATGGCTCCAGAATGTATCTTCGACATCAAAAGGGGTGGCGCCAAAGCGTTCCGCCACACCGGACACCTCGGTCGGCGAAACAAACAGGAAGCTGGCGTTTTGATCAACAAATCGCCGGATTAGCCATGGGCACGCGATCCTATCAATCTTTGGGCGATGACGTGTAACCCATAGCGTTCGCCCGGCAACTGGCGCCGGGATAACGGATGCAGGCACGCGTGGCGCATCGGGATGATCGCGCCATGCAAACATTCCACCTTCTAGGTACTCAGCGTTTTCGCCCTCGCTCCTTAAGCATGCCGCAACACCTTGGCTAAGTTTCTTACCTTTCTGACACGTGATGACGCAGTGCTGTCCCTGCACCAAGTTTATTAAACCGTCGATGTCGGTATGAGAATGACGGATCGATCCCGGGATCAAAAAATGGTCATCCTTGAAATCCGGATCGATGCAAACATCAACGATTATTAGCGCTTGCGGCGTACCGATCAGGCGAAGAAGTTGTTGAGTGGTGATAGCATTGGGCGCAGCCATGGCATGTCTCCTTACAGAATTGGATACACGCGAAACTTATGCTGTCGCCTCACGGGGCGTTCGCAAGATTACCCCATAAACCTGTGATAGCGAAATTTTCCGGTGGGTCAAGACGCATGAGGGAATGCCTCAGGCC
>JBPCWT010000231.1:0-4347 GCA_051009255.1 Ruegeria sp.
TGCTGGATGTGGCTGTGTCAGTGACAGCAAATCAGGCGCTTAACTATCTGACGACCGGCAAAGCCCCCGAGCGTATGGGGAATGCCCATGTCAATCTGGCCCCATATCAGGTTTTTGACTGTGCCGATGGCCATATAATTATCGCGACCGGAAACGATCGCCAGTACCAGCGGCTTTGCCGGGTTCTTGGCCTGGAAGACATGGCCGAAGCGCCCGAATTTCTGCGTAACAAAGACCGATTGGCAAATCGGCGGGTCATGATCGCACGCCTGAACGGCGCTACGGCGCAAAGAAACAAGGCAGAGTTGCTGTCCGAATGCGAGGCGCAGGGAATTCCAGCTGGTCCGATAAATACTCTGGACGAGGTTATGTCGGACCCACAAGTGATTGCACGGGGTATGCAGATCGAACTGGACGGTGTGCCGGGCGTGCGCTCACCCTTCGTTTTTTCTGATGCCGAACTGGCGCTAGACCGACCAGCACCGAAACTGGGCGAAGACGATTGATTAAGGCGACGGTGCCACTTTCAGCAACATTTCCTTAACGCGTTCGGTTTCCTGCAGATTCAATCGCACGGGCAAGGTCATCACCTTGCTGCGAAATGCGAGGGGCAGGCGCACGGCATCCTTTTCGGTCGTAACCATCTGCGCCCCCAATTGCCGGGCTTCGGTTTCTAACCGGGTCATCAGCGCAGATGTGAGCGGCTGATGGTCGTCCAGCGCCTCGGCCCGAAGCAGGTTTGCGCCTTGCTGCCGCAAAGTTTCAAAGAACTTTTCGGGATGCCCAATACCGGCAAAGGCCAATACTGCACTGCCGGACCAATCCATTCCTGTCTGCAGCGGTTGAACTTTGCCCGTTACATGCGGAACCGGAATATTCTGGCCCCATCGCCCCGCAAACTCTGCCTGCGCCTGTTCATCGCCAAGCGAGATCACCAGATCGGCGCGTTTCAGGCCAACATCCACTGGTTCGCGCAATGGGCCCGCCGGCACACACAAACCGTTCCCGAATCCACGGGCCGCATCCACGACTATGACTGAGAAATCCTTGCTGACCGCAGGATTTTGAAAACCATCGTCCATCACAACAACCGTTGCACCATCTGCGGCAGCAGCCTGTGCTCCTGCCGCCCGGTCTTTTGCTACCCAAACTTCGGCAAATGCGGACAAAAGCAGCGGCTCATCCCCGACCTGATCCGCTGTATGGACGCTTGAATCTACTTTGACCGGCCCCTCCAGCGATCCGCCATGGCCGCGCGTGATTATGTGCGGCGTGTGCCAGGCATCCCGCAACAATTCGACGGTCCAGATCACGGTTGGTGTTTTGCCCGTGCCGCCTGCATTCAGGTTGCCGATACAAACAACCGGAACACCTGGGTTGATGCCGCTATCGGATGCAACCCGCCGCGCGGTTGCGCTGGCATAGATCCACCCCAGCGGACCAAGAAGCCGCGCCCGCAAATCCAGCCGATCAGGGGGCGTATTCCAGAATTCAGGTGCCCGCATTCTCTGCCCTCCTTTGATCCAGCACTTCTTGCACCATATCGATTATCTTATCTGTCAGGGGCGCGCCTTCGGTAACGACCTGCCAGCCGGCCAATGCCATGTCAGCAGCGCGGTCCGGTGCCAGCAGCCTGACGACCCTGTCACCCAGTTCCGTTGCTGATTTTATTCCGCGCGCTGCGCCGGCTTCATTCAGCCGGGAATAAATGTCCTGATGTTCATGCACATTCGGGCCATAAACAACCGCCGACCCCAGCGCGGTTGCCATAAGGGGGTTACGGCCCCCTGTTCCTTCTTCCAGCGAACTGCCCATGAAAGTGACCGGCGACACACGGTGCCAAAGCCCAAGATCATCGGGCATCGCGGACAGTACGACCTGAGTTGTATCTTCGATCGGATCGCCATTGTCCCAGTTCGCGCACCTGATATCCATCGCCTCTAGCCGCTTCTGCAATGGCGCGGCCTCGGCCGTGTTGGAAACGTGCAGGACCAATACCAGTCTTGGCAGAATTCGCAGTGCCTGACGATGTGCCGTTAGAACGGATATGAATTCCTTATCCTCGACCCACGCGGCCAGCCAAACCGGCCGCCCGGCAAGTGTATGGGTAATCTCGATTAGCTCATCTTCGGGCCATGGGGTTGGATTTGGGCTGACCCTTAAAGGGGGCGAAACCGAAACCTTGGCCGATGGAATTCCCAGGCGCCGCACTTGCCGCGCAATGTTCTCGCTTGTGACCATTATGGATCTGAAACAGTCAAACGTGTATCTGGTCAGGTCGGGCAACCATCGGCCGCCCCGTGCGATTTTTACGTCAACCGTGGCTTCGAGCAGAACCATTGGGATGCCCCGTTCGTCAGCCCTTGTGATAATGTTAGGCATCAGGCCACCGCCAACCCAAAGCCCCATATCGGGCCGCCAGTGATCCAAGAAACTGCGCGCCGCCCCTGTCTGCTCTTTCGGCAAATGCTGGACTGGGGCGAGGCATTCCTGCCACAAGCTCAATGTTGCATCCGGAGGTGCTGTTAGCAGAATCATCAGGCCCGGTCGCGTCGGCAGCAACCTGAGACAAAAGTCGTTCACAGCGCGTAACTTCCTGCGGTTGCTGATATGAATCCACAGCAGTTCACCATCTGGGCGGGCAGGCGGTTCGCTGCCCGGATTATTCTGTCCGCCCCAGGACAGAACACGGTATGCTGCAAGGCTAAGAGATCTGGGCTTGCTCATAACCCGATACCTGCGGATTCGGGATCGAGCTTTGCGCACAAAAGCGCGTGAACATCTGCTCCGGCACCAATAACACCGCTTAGCTGCGGGTGGGGATTGTTAAATCGAAAACTTTGCCCATAGCGGTCACTGCTGACGCCTTGAGCTTCGCGAATGATCAGATCACCAGCGGCAATGTCCCATTCCCAACTGGGTCGCAGCGTCATCATTCCATCGAACCGCCCCTGAGCCACCAGCGCCATGCGATAGGCCAAAGATGGTCGAAATGCTCTCTTAAAATCAGGCACCTGACCATCGCGCCAATGGCGCTTATCCATGTTCGGCTTTGCGGCCAAGATACTCGCCTGATCCAGGTCAGAAGTAGGTGCTGCGCGAATGGGGCTGCCGTTAAGGCTGGCACCTTGGCCCTGCGCTGCTGCAAACATCAGGTCCCGCAGCGGCAAATAGATCACCGCAGCTGTCACCACACCATGTTCGGCCACGGCCAATGAATGGGCCCATGTCCGCGATCCTTCGGCAAAGCTGCGCGTGCCGTCGATCGGGTCGATGATGAAAACACGATCCCGTTCCAGCCGATCGGGAGAATCTTCTGTTTCCTCGCTCAGCCAGCCATAGCCCGGTCGGGCAGCGGACAGGTGTTGTTCCAGCATCGCGTTAACGGCCAGATCGGCCTCGGTCACCGGGCCTGCGCCTTCGGGCTTGTCCCATTTCTGTGCGTCCCGCCCCGAGTAGCGGGTTGCAATCCTGCCTGCCTCGGATGCTGCATCGATCAACAGTGACAGGTCAGTTGCCGGCAAGTGTCATCCCTTCGATCAACAGCGAAGGCACGACGCGCGACAGGTAACTGCGCGCGTCATTTGCCGGAATAATCCGCATCAACATATCGCGCAGATTGCCTGCGATGGTACATTCATTCACGGGGTGTGTGATCTCTCCGTTTTCGATCCAGAAACCCGACGCCCCTCGCGAATAGTCACCATTGTTCGGATTGATCGTCGAACCGATCATCGACGTAACCAGTAACCCCGTGCCCATGTCCCGCATCAGCTCTTCTCGACTTTTGTCGCCTTGCGTCAGGGACAGATTCCAGTTGCTGGGCGAGGGCGGGCCAGAAACACCGCGTGCGGCATTACCCGTTGGCGCCATATTCAGCTTGCGCGCACTGGACAAATCCAGCGTCCAGCCGGTGAGCATACCGTTGTCAACAATCGCTCGGCGATGTGTTGGCAAACCTTCTGCGTCAAAGGGGCGTGACCCTGATATCCGTGGACGGTGAGGTTCTTCGATCAGCGACAGATGTTCAGGCAAGACCTGCTCTCCAAGGCTGTCCTTTATCCACGACGCACCCCGCGCAATTGCCGCGCCGTTGCTGGCCGCAAGAAGATGCCCGATCAGCGAGGACGAAATGCGTTCATCGAAGAGTATCGGGAATGTTCCTGTTGCCGGTTTCCGGGCTCCAACAAGTTGAACGGCACGTTCCCCAGCCGAGCGTCCAATTTCTTCGGCACTGCGAAGGTCGGACTGAAATGTCCGGCTGTCTCCGTCATAATCACGCTCCATCCCCGTGCCTTCGCCTGAAATGGCCACGCAAGAAACAGATCGGCTTGTCCGCGCATACCC
>JBPCWT010000232.1:0-3770 GCA_051009255.1 Ruegeria sp.
GAACAGTTGAACCAAGTAGATTTTTCATTGATTTAGCCTCAAAAGCTTCAAGAGGATGGTGAATTACGCGTCATAATTTTGAATTTTGTTGATATGGCCAGCAACCAACCTCAACCGCTAAATTGCAATGTGTTTCGGGTTGCATGAATGACCGCACCGCGCCCTTAACGATCACCGCGAAAAGCGCCAACCTACCCAGCATTCGCCCATGTACGCTGGAGGTGTCGATTGAAAATTCGCGCTACACAGACCGGGTTGTGACCTGAACAGAAATGATCATCTGCCTCATCCGCAACGCCACCCAACAATCCCAACCGTTGGGTTATGCAAAACTATCAGGGACAATTTGACCCCTGCAGATCATTTCGGAAATATAGCGCGGCACACTGTCAGAGAATTGTTTTGAAATCGACTTCCACCCTTTGTCATAGGGCAGGCGGCGCCGGCTAATTTCGTCCGTAGGCGCCTTGACATCACGGTATCTGTCTCTCGGGCAGTCGTATTCGCGCTTCAGGACGATCTCGCTGTTCCGGGTGCGGATTGTTTGCCAGTAGACAAGGTTGGGTTCATCAGCGCGCCGCAGATAGTATTCTTCACCTAGGTCATTTCTTGCAACCAATGTCCAACCTTCGGCGCGTAAGTCGGAAGGCGAACTGGCCCCACCGCAAGCGGCAAGAAAGATTGCCGCCAACAGCCCGAGAACAAGCTTTCCCTTCATGCACATACTCCCAAAGAATTATTACCCGGCAGCCAGGAATGCGCGGTTTGTTTTGCCTTCGTTATCCTTAGCAGATTGGCGAGCATTTGTCGTTCTGGATAAAAGGTCCGGGTGAATCCGCGAACTTGCTTGCAAATGAATATCGACGGAAATCTGTCTCCACAGCGCTTGAACCCAAGAATACTCTACAAGTCTTAGCAAAAGCACATGTTGCGCACCGTAGACGAGGAAGGTGCGGAGTTCCTCACGCACGGCCTAGGAGTGATAGTTCAGAAGAGCCTGATATATGGCGGTCAGGCTGGCGCTTCCTACCAAATCACTTGAACGTCCGCTTCGTCCGGCGGTTTCAACTGATCGACGCAACACTTTAATCTTTTTGGAAAGATGGAGTGTAAGCCATGGCCTATCGTCGTCGCTGTACTTTTCACCATTGCCGACCCAACCGCCAAACCGCCATTGACGACCCCTCCACAACCTAAACTCCCCACGTATCGCTCAGCCGGTACCCACCGGGCCAGGGGTCGTCGGGGTCCAGCATGTGTTGGTGTGTGCCGGTGATCCAGCCGCGTCCGCTGATCTGCGGGACGATGGCGTCGTGTGTGCCGACGCGGGTGGCCTGAATGATCTTGCCGGTGAATTTCGATCCGATGATGGAAATCGCCTCGAATTCCTGCCCCACCTGCATCTGCCCTCTGGCTGCCATCAATGCCATGCGTGCCGACACTGCCGTTCCGGTTGGCGACCGGTCCACTTTGCCGGGTCTGATCGCCACGGCGGACTTGCCGGAAAATCCTTTGGCGGTCTCCGTCAACGGGCCGCCGAATGCACAGAACGAAATGTGGTTCCAATCCGGGTTTTCGGGGTGCGAAAATCCAAGCTGTTCGTTCGCCGCCTTGGTGATCGCCACGCCCATCCGCGCTATGTCCCGGGCCTCGGCCTCGACAATTTCAAATCCCAGGGCCGCGGCATCGACCACCACGAAGCTGTCCCCGCCATATGCGGTGTCGACGGTCAGTTTTCCGATATCCGGAACATCTACCAAACCACCCAATTGGGCCGCGAAACTCTGTACGTTTTGTACAAAAACCCGTTCGGTCTTGCCGTTTTTGCATTCTGCGCGCACTTGCACCAGACCGCCCGGTGCCTCTAGCGTCAGGTGGGTTTCGGGTTCCTGCATCGGCAGGATGCCACCATCCAGCAGGACCGTGGCAACACATATCGCGTTCGACCCCGACATCGGCGGCGTGTCCTCGGGCTCCATAATGATAAAGGCGGCATCCGCATCTGGATGCTTGGGCGGAACCAGCAGGTTTACGTGCCGAAACACACCACCGCGCGGCTCGTTCAGCACGAAATTACGCAGGGTCTGATCGCGTGCGATGAACGAACGCTGCGCCCACAATGTATCACCCGGTGGCGGTGCAACCCCACCTACGATCACATCGCCAACCTCACCTTCGGCATGGGCCGAGATCACGTGGATCGTCTTGCTGCTGCGCATGGCTCCCCCTTAGGAATAGCTGGCGACCGGTTCGCCCAAAGCATTGAAATCAGGCGTAATTCCCAGACCCGGACGGTCTGCGGCGATCATGCATCCATTCACACGGCTTGGTGCGCCGTCGGCGATTTTAACGGTGCCATAACTGTTGAAATCAGTGGCGGAGAACGTGAATTCGGCAGGGGTGGACCGGGCCAGATGTGCAATCGTGGCCGTGGTGATATCCCCGCCCCACGTGTCCTCGATCGTCATGGGAATGCCCTGCGCGACACACAGGTCACGCATCAGCTTGGCGTTCGTCAAGCCACCGACTTTCGAGATTTTCAGGTTGATCACATCCATCGCATCATCACCGATTCCGCGGACCAGGGTGTTGGGTGTGTCGATCACCTCGTCCAGTACAAAGGGCAAGGTTGTTCGCCGCCTGATGGAAACACATTCCTCATACGTCAAACAGGGTTGTTCGATGTAAACATCCAGCGACGACACCGCATTCACAACCCGCGCAGCCTCGTGCCGGGTCCAGCCGGTGTTGGCGTCAGCCACCAGCAGGTCCGAAGGTTTCAGAACCGAACGGGTCGCGTGGACCCGTTCGATATCGTCATTTGCGTCACCGCCGACCTTGAGCTGAAACTTGGTGTAACCCTCGGCGGCGTAACCTTCGATCTTTTTGGCCATCACCTCGGGCGCTTCCTGTGAGATTGCGCGATACAGAACGACATCGTCCTGCGCGGCGCCGCCCAACAGCGTATAAACCGGCTGTTCCGTAGCCTTGCCCAACAAGTCCCAACACGCGATATCCACCGGAGCCTTGGCATAAAGATGACCACGCAGCGCAGCATCCATAACGCGATTTACCGCGCCTATGTTCAATGGATCCTGCCCGATCAGATGCGGGGCCAGCTCTGCCAGACCGGCCCTGACGCCACGCGCGAATGACGGCAGATATGCCGATCCAAGGGGGCAGCATTCGGCATATCCTTTCAACCCTTGATCGGTGATGATTTCCAGTACGGTGCTGTCAAAAACCTCGACAAAATTTCCGTTGGACCAGCTATAGCGGCCTTCTTTCAGCGGCAGGTTCACCTGATAAACGTTAAGTTTCGAAATCTTCATTATCGCGCCCTTTCAAAACCGGGTGGCAGAGTATGGTTCCACAGAAATCGCCGTTTTGCCACCTTCTGCGATGGACGCCACCAGCTCTGCCGTGCCCGCAGCCTGAGTCAGGCCCAGATGACCATGCCCAAAAGCATAGATGACATTGCCTGATTTGGGCGAAGAACCAATTACCGGCAGGCTGTCCGGTAAAGACGGGCGGAACCCCATCCATTGTGTGCCGCCATCAGTGTTCAGTCCCGGCAGGAAATGTGCAGCTTTGCGCAATAGGGTGTCCGCCCGTTTGTAGTTCGGCCGCAGCTTCAAACCCCCCAGTTCAACCGCGCCGCCAACCCTGACACCCCCATTGATCCGGGTGACAACAAATCCGTGACTGCCAAATGTCAGATGGGTGCGCAGGTCAAATGCACCTGCGGGCAAGGTTGTGTTATAGCCCCG
>JBPCWT010000233.1:0-7138 GCA_051009255.1 Ruegeria sp.
GGAGTCGGCCTGCATTCTACGAGCGCGGGTTCGGAAAGAAGACGTGGTGACGGCGGCTCTGCTGCGTGAGCTTAGACTGCATGTGAGTGCTTTGGGTGGTTGTCCGACGAACCGCAGCAACATTCAGATGCCGGATGTAGAAGCAGGAGAGAATCCGTTCGACCAGTTTCTTTAATGCCAACGTCTGCTTTGGCTTGCAAAGCGGTCGTTCGGTCAATTGGGTTGAACGACCGCTCTGAGTTTAATGGCCTTTCTGAGCTCGCTTCGCTAACTTCCGGCAATAAGCTTCTGAATGAGAAATAGTATGGCCTCCAAACCAGCCACATTAGGCGAAGTAATCTCAAGAAACTATGTCCCGAAATCAGGTTTTGGCACTAAGGAATGGTTTTGGAAGTCATTGCTAAGACTTTTAAGCTTCGTCCTGTTAGCCTGTATTGCCGCGCTGTCATTATGGTGCGTATTGGTATGGCCAGACGTAAAAGCTGAACCGGCGGTTGTTCTTTTGCCAGCACTTTTTTTCTTATGGTATTTTGTGTATCGCAAGGTCCGCAGAAACAAACGGCACTTCTTATTCGCCAATGATCGTCAAGGCTTCATGCGTGGTCTGAGGTTGGACAAGAAAACGGTCGTCATTGATGGAAGCAATATCTACCATTTTGGGCATGACAACGGATTAGACGCCCAACCCCTCGGTGAGATTGCGCACCTGCTTCGCTCACAAGGATATAGAATCGTTTGCTTTTTTGACGCCAATATTTTTTACACACTTGGCGAACATGGGGCTTTCCGAAGAGGTACACGGCATTCGGTCGCGATGATTGAACGTATTTTTGGGCTAGAAGAGAACGAGATTTATATCGTGCCTAGCGGCGTTCAGGCAGACCAATACATCTTAGAGTGCCTGAAATTTATGCCAATATCCTTTGCTGTCACCAACGATAGATATCGTGACTACGCAAGCCAATACCCAACCGTGGTGAAGGATAATCTTTGGCGCAAAGGTGTGACGATAACAGGCGGTGAAACTAAGCTGCTTCACCATTGAAACCAAAGCTCACAATTGACGGTCGGAGGGCGGCACTCTTGCGCGAGCTTATGCGCATGCACAAATTGTGCACTCTTTGAGCAACTGATAGCCGAACGGCATGAATCGATAATTCAATTGAACCACGAATGAACCACAAGGCTAAATTCGGTCGCACTATAGAATTTAAGTTATTGAAATTATTGGCGCACCTGAGAGGATTCGAACCTCTGGCCTCTGCCTTCGGAGGGCAGCGCTCTATCCAGCTGAGCTACAGGTGCCTAGGCCGTTAGCTAACCTTGTTCCGGCACGGACGCAACTCCAAATCAGTGCCGTAAATCAAGCTTTGAACGAGTGTCACGCAAACAGATCATGCGCCAGTTCCAGCGCGTCGATCAGTGTGTCGACCTCTTCCTTGGTGTTGTACAGCCCGAAACTGGCGCGGCATGTTGCGGTTACGCCCAGATGATCCATCAGTGGTCCGGCGCAATGGTGCCCGGCCCGAACAGCGACGCCTTTTTTGTCCAAAATCGTGGAGACATCATGCGCATGCCCTGCCCCATCCAGCGTGAAACTAAAGATCGCAGCCTTGTTTGCCGTCGTCCCTTGAACCTGCAACCAGTTCAGTCCGGTCAGACGTTGCATTGCATAGTCACGCAATCCGGCCTCGTGCGCGGCGATGTTTTCCATCCCCAGTTCTGTCATGTAATCCAACGCAACGCCCAATCCGATAATTTGGACGATACCCGGCGTTCCGGCCTCGAATTTCATCGGGGGATCGTTGTAGATCACTTGATCTTTTGAAACTTCCTTGATCATGTCGCCGCCGCCGATAAACGGGCGCATCTCTGCCATCCGTTCGGATTTAATATAGATCGCGCCAGACGAAGAAGGCCCATACAGCTTGTGACCTGTGATCGCGTAAAAGTCACAGCCGATGTCCTGAACGTTCACTGGCATATGCACAGCGCCTTGGCTGCCATCTACTAAAACCGGCACCCCCTTTGCATGGGCACCTTGGGTAATGGCCTTTACGTCCAAAACCGTGCCTAAGACGTTCGAGCATTGGGTTACTGCGACAAGTTTGGTTTTTGGGCCAATTGCGTCAATGACTGCTTGTGGGTCCAATCCGCCATCTGCAACCACATCTACCCATTTCAGTACAACACCCTGCCTTTCGCGCAGGAAATGCCAGGGCACGATGTTGGCATGATGCTCCATCACGCTCAGCACAATCTCATCACCGGCTTGCATGCGCGGCATGGCCCAACCATAGGCAACCAGATTAATGCCCTCGGTCGTTCCCGAGTTCAGGACAATCTCGTCTTCGCTTCCGGCACCCAGAAACCGGGCGATTTTACCGCGCACCGCCTCGTAATGGTCGGTTGCCAAATTAGATAGGTAATGCAAACCCCGATGTACGTTCGAATACTCTTCGGAATAGGTCCGCGTTACTGCATCAATGACAACCTGCGGTTTCTGCGCTGAAGCACCGTTATCCAGATACGTCAGGGGCTTTCCATTCACCTGGCGTGAAAGGATCGGGAAATCAGCGCGGACTTTGTGAACATCATACATTGGCGGGGGTTCCCATCATTGGTCCACCGATAAGGGTCATCAGGACAACAAGAACCACGGCAATCGCCAAAGCCGACAAAACCAAAACACCAAGGGCCGTGGCCGGTGATCCAAAGCGATGAGCCTGATCCAGGAAATGAACAGTTATATAAAGGCCAAGAAGGAAAGCGGCCAAAGCAGCAATAACGGATAGGATTGGGACGGTAATCAGCAGGACGAGCATTATTGCTTGAACCAGAACGCGCATAAATTGCAGCCAGACCATCAAAGTCATGATTTCATTAAATGTACCGGTACCGCCCATTCTTGATCCGACGAGGTAAAAGGCCAGAATGCTCAGCACCAGACCACCGCCAGCGACAAGGACGTACAACACCAAGGATTCAGAAAGGGCCTGCAGTTCAGTTGCTTGAACAGGAACGAGCAGATTTGAAACCGCGTGAAGAAAGGTGTTGAGCACAATAACCAGTGCCAGCGCCAACCAAAGAACCTCGCGTCCCGGGCGCAGCGTCATCAAACGACGGGCTGCTTCGGCGGGATCGGTTACCGTTAGTACGGCCATATCGCGTAGGTAAGTGGCGTTCATTCCGTTACACCTTGTGCTTGCCTAAACCCCGACAACCAGAACCAGACAAAAACCGCAACCCACAACAAACCCACAATGCTCAAGGCTGGTCCGGGTCCAATAAAACCTGCCACCAAACCATTCAGCAATAACAGTGGCGTGGTCGCCAGAAGCGACCAAAACAGTGCGATCCGCGCTCCGTAACTTGTTCCTTGCCCACCGAATAGACGAGAGGCCAAATGAGAAAGCCAAGCCAACAAGTAAAATAGCAGCGGCAAGATGAAAACAGAGCCAAGCAATGCGCCGCCTAACAGCATATTCAGCTCTAACCCCTCCAGGTGCGCGCGTCGCGCCAACGCTGGTAACTGGGCGATAAATGCAATCACACAGAATGCCATGACAAAGGCAAGCGCGCGATCTTCGCGCTGCCCCATGTCAAGCAGGCTGCGTACCACGCGGCCCGGCCCCTTGTAGGTAGAGACGATATCAGAAGTGACCGGCATCAGCTACGACGCGACAACCAGCCTTCAAGCCGGGATACGATGTCATCGGCCAAGGCCTTGTCTTCTATCTCGTCAACGGCTTCGGCCAGAAATGCCAAGGTCAGCATATCCGTTGCTTCCTTCACCGGCACACCGCGGGAGCGCAGATAAAACAACGCCGTCTCGTCGATGGCGCCTGACGTCGATCCATGTGAACAAGCAACGTCATCCGCATAGATTTCCAGCTCAGGCTTGGCGAGGAATTGGCTGTCACCATCCAGCAAAAGCGATTGGCTGATCTGGTATCCGTCCGTTTTCTGCGCGCCTTCCTTAACCAGAATTTTGCCCTGAAACACACCCGTCGCACCGTTGCGCAACACCTTTTTGAATACCTGTCGGCTTTCACAGTTCACCGCGTCATGGGTTACAAAGACGGTATCATCATGCAGAAAATCACCGTCCCCGACACAGGCACCCGCAACGTGGGCAACCGCGTCATCACCTGTAAGTTCGACCACCTGTTCATTTCGGGTCAAAACGCCATTCACCGTCAGGGTAAACGACTTGTAAACTGACTCTTTGCCCAAGCGCGTAAACATATGCGTTACTGCGCGACGTTCATGGTCCCTGCCCTGCGCACGCACGTGATGCAGAGTTCCGCCGTCGGCAATATCAACTTCCATACATTTGTTGAAACGTGACGCGGCGGGGCCGTTTTCCAGAATCGTCACCTCGGCGCCGCTTTCCACCCGAATTACGTGGTGCAGAATTGCGTCTGAGGTTTCGGATTCATGCCGGTAGATCAGGCTGATTGGCTTGGATGGCTTGCCAGTCACATGAATCGCAACACCGTCCGTGGCAAACGCTGTATTTAAGGCCGCCAAGGAACGCGGCACTGGATGTTGCCCGCGCTCTTCTAGAACGCCATACAACTCTTTGGCCCAGTGGATATCCTTGCAGCAAATATCTTCTAGCCGTTCAATCCGAACACCTTCCAGCGAAAGATCGTCGGACGCCTCGGCGTTAAACACACCATCAACGAACACGATTTTCAACCGGTCAAAGCTTTCGAACATCATCGGCTCGTACGCGCTGAACAGTGCGGCGCTGGGCGCTTCGGGCGATATCAGAGAATCCGGTCGCGTGTACTTCCAGTACTCGTCTCGACGCCCCGGCAGACCCATTTCCCGCACGCGTGCAATCGCAGCCTCACGCGCATTGCGGGTACATCCCGCAGTTGGCAACGACAAAGAGGTCAAACGAGCCTCAGTCGCACTTTGCTTGACGTCGGGCAGAGCCATCAGTTCACCTCGGCAAGAATGTCGGCATAGCCATTGTTTTCAACTTCAAGGGCCAGATCTGGCCCACCGGATTTAACAATCCGGCCTTCCGCCATGATATGCACGACATCGGGTTTGATATGGTCCAGCAGACGTTGGTAATGCGTAATCACCAGAAACCCTCGGCCCTCACCACGCAGGGCGTTCACACCTTCGGCCACCAACTTCATTGCATCCACGTCCAGACCCGAGTCCGTTTCGTCAAGAATGCACATTTTTGGTTCCAGCATGGCCATCTGCAGAATTTCATTCCGCTTCTTTTCACCGCCGGAAAAGCCGACGTTTACAGGCCGCTTCAACATATCCGCATCAATTTTCAGCGCCTTGGCCTTTGCACGGATGATCTTTAGAAAATCTGCCGCCGACAATTCTTCTTCGCCGCGCGCCTTACGCTGCGCATTCACAGCGGTACGCAAGAATGTCATGTTACCAACACCTGGAATTTCCACGGGATATTGGAATGCCAGAAACAAGCCCGCTGCGGCGCGTTCTTCCGGTTCCATTGCTAACAGGTCTTGGCCTTCAAGCGTTGCGGACCCTTCAGTGACTTCGTAACCATCGCGGCCTGACAGTACATAGCTGAGGGTGGATTTCCCCGAACCGTTCGGCCCCATGATCGCGTGAACTTTGCCAGCCTCGACTGTCAGGTCGACACCTTTGAGGATTTGCTTATCCTCTTCTTCAAGTTTTACGTGCAGGTTATTAATTTTAAGCATCTTTTCCTCGTCCGCATGTCAGGCCCGCTAGGTCGCGGTCAGTGTCTATGGTTGGCATGGCAAGGGCCGCGCCGGTCAAATATTTGTTCATGGCATCGTCATATATCGAATGATCTGCATCATCTTGTCGGCCGGTATCTTCGTTGGGTGGACTTCGAAAACTCCAAGACGGCCAATGAGTTCGGGCTGACCCAAGAATTCTTCGGCTTTTTGCATCCACTTTCGGTTCGTATAATCATCAAACAGCAAGGTTACAGGCCTGGTAATATTGAATGCCGTGGCCAACGCGCATCCCAATCGAAACCGCCCATCCACAAAAACAACATCCGGATGAATGAAATTCTTTCTGGACCACACGGCCAGTGGATAGGATGCATAGTTTCGCCACGCCTCATCCGATACTGGATGCCCCCAGTTTTCAGTTGGGCCTATGTCTGTCCAGAGGATTTCAACGTTGGTTCCATCTGCAGCCGGGCTCGTGGCCAGCCAAGCTTTGATACGTTCGGCCCAATCCCGGTCGCTTTCGACCGACACGATATGCTTTCCCTGCATCTCGGACGCCAGAATGGTCGATCCGCCCGAACCATATTCCAGAATGACGTTCGCCTCATTATAGGCCAACCGCAAGGCTTCGGCCTCGTGTTGCGGCAAGTTCAACTCTGGCCGGGCAATATGGCGGGGTTGCACAGTCACAAAAGCGCTCCTTGAACGTCGCGGGTTTTACCCCACCGACCCTTCCAGCGAAATGGCCACCAGTTGCTGTGCTTCCATTGCGAATTCCATCGGCAGAGCTTGCAATACATCCTTGCAAAAGCCGTTTACCACCAACGCTACCGCCTCTTCTTCGTCCATGCCGCGTTGACGACAATAAAAGAGTTGATCTTCGTCCACCTTGGACGTCGTCGCCTCGTGTTCGCACCGCGACGAGTTGTTGCGGACCTCGATGTAAGGGACAGTATGCGCACCACATTTATCGCCGATCAGCAAACTGTCGCATTGCGTATAATTTCGTGAATCCTTTGCCTTTGGATGCATAGAGACCAATCCGCGATAGGTATTCTGCGCCTTGCCAGCGCTAATACCTTTCGACACGATACGCGACTTGGTGTTTTTACCCAGATGAATCATCTTGGTGCCGGTATCAGCCTGCTGACAGTTGTTTGTGATGGCGATCGAGTAAAATTCACCTTGGCTGTCATCGCCGCGCAAAATGCATGACGGATATTTCCAGGTTACAGCCGATCCAGTTTCAACCTGTGTCCACATAACTTTGGACCGGTCACCCCGACAATCGGCGCGTTTGGTGACAAAGTTGTAGATACCGCCCTTGCCGTTTTTATCACCGGGGAACCAGTTCTGAACGGTCGAGTATTTCACTTCGGCGTCTTCTTCGACGATGATTTCGACCACGGCAGCGTGCAACTGCGCGGTGT
>JBPCWT010000234.1:0-3717 GCA_051009255.1 Ruegeria sp.
GATCGGGTGCGCCGAATACGTCCAGCCGTGGCCGATGGGGCCGTTTTCATCCGTCCCCTGTTCCAGCACCTTCCACACCTTGTCTGATACGATTGACCCCGACAGCGGCGCATAGGCCGATGTCAGCCCCTTGGCGATGGTAATGATGTCCGGTTCTATCCCGTAATGGTCCGATCCGAACATGGTGCCAAGACGGCCAAACCCGGTCACAACCTCGTCCGCGATCAGCAGGATATCATGCTTGCGCAGCACCGCCTGAATGGCGGCCCAATACCCGGCAGGCGGCGGTACGATGCCGCCCGTTCCCAGAACCGGTTCGCCAATGAAACCCGCGATAGTATCCGCGCCTTCGCGTTCGATCAGCGATTCCAGCTTGGCCACGCAATGCGCGACGAACTGTTCCTCTGTCTGGTTCAAATCATCGCGGCGATAGTAACACGGCGCCTCGGTATGGATCACCTGTTCCACCGGCAGGTCGAATTTCTCGTGAAACAGTTCCAGCCCTGTCAGCGACCCGGTCACCAGCCCCGACCCGTGATAGCCCCGCCAGCGCGAGATGATCTTTTTCTTTTCAGGTCGGCCAAGGATGTTGTTGTAATACCAGATCAATTTGACATTGGTCTCGTTCGCGTCAGACCCGCCCAACCCGAAATAGACCTTGGACATATTCTTTGGCGCACGATCCAAAATCATCCGGGCCAGCGTGATCGACGCCTCGGTCCCGTGGCCGACATAGGAATGATAATAGGCCAGTTCGTGCGCCTGATCGGCGATGGCCTCGGCAATCTCCTGACGACCATAACCGACATTGACGCAGTACAGCC
The DNA here is from genome assembly GCA_051009255.1 of Ruegeria sp. Lineage (GTDB taxonomy): Bacteria > Pseudomonadota > Alphaproteobacteria > Rhodobacterales > Rhodobacteraceae > Ruegeria. The sequence continues at coordinate 825 of JBPCWT010000234.1, forward strand.
CCGCAAAGGCGTCCAGCAACCTGTTGCCGTCGCGGTCTTCTATGAACACACCGCTGGCGGTCTTGATAACACGGCTGGCGCTTTCGCCGCGCGCGTGCTGCGCCAGATGGGTCGACGGGTGAAAAAACGTGTCGCGGTCCCACTGGTCCAGTTGGTCGTTTTTCAGCATGAATTGCTCCTATTCAGGTTGCATCTCACCTTTATGCCAGAGCTCAGCGTGCAGATGTGGTTGGTTAATGCATATCCGGGCAACCGGCAGGCACCTTTTCGGGCCGGCCCCCGCGGCGATTGTTAACTGGATATCGTGGTGCCTGCATCCCCGATCTGACCGCTGACATGGGTCGCAATGGCCGTGTCCTGCGCCCCGGTGCCGGTCAGGTCGCAAATCGTGACGTCCTGTTCTGTTACCCGCCCCGGCTTTGCGCCGGTGATGATCTCTCCCAGCTCGGGCGGGTCTTCGCCCTGCCACAACCCGGCGTCAATCGCGCTGCGCAACTCGCCCAGCTTTCGCGTCTGCGCCACGCTGTCGGCAACATACAGATCGGCCTGTACCAGCGCCGCTGCCTCGATCTCGTTCTTGGCCTCGGCATCCGACCCCATCGCCGTGATATGAAGACCGGGATGCAGCCATTCCGCCCTGATGATCGGCTCGCGGGCTGGGGTCGTTGTCACGACCAGCTGGCTTTCCCGAACCAGCACCGCCGGATCAGTTACCGCCTCAGCCTCGATCCCTAACAACTCGGACATATCGCGGGCGCAGATACGGGCCTTGTCATCGTCCCGCCCCCAAACCAAAAGACGGTTAAAGGGCCGGACAAGATGCGCCGCCTGCATTTGCAGCCGTGCCTGCAACCCGGTCCCCATGACACCCGCCGTTTCCACGACCGCTGGTGCCAGGTGGCGTGCGGCCACAGCCCCCGCCGCAGCGGTTCGGACATCCGTCAGATACCCGTTGTCCAGATACACTGCCATGACGTGACCACCGGTCGCCGAAAACAACGTCATCAAACCGCCAAGACTGGGCAGGCCCAGCTTGGCATTATCAAAGAAACCTGTGCTGACCTTTAGCGCAAAACCTTCGAACCCCAGAACATAGGCCGTTTTGACATCAACATCGGCGTTCACCATCGGCAGGTCCATCGACATGATCGGCGGCATGACCACTGTGCCAGAGGCCAGCGCAACAAACGCCTGTTCGACAACATCAACCACCGTCAGGTCCAGCTTGACCGCCGCGCGCAGCTCTGCCTCGGTCACAATCTGAATGTCATGCGCCATAGGGTTTCCCCTTCAGTTCAAGATCGCCAACCTTAACATCCTGACCGGCCATGATTTTCGCAAACATCGGCATATCGACATTCCGCCCCGTGATGATCGTTGCAACCGGGCCATTTATGGGCGGCAGTTTACCGGCCAGCATCGCGGCATGGCCCACCACTGATCCGCCTTCGGCCACAACACGATCCTCGTAAAACACCGCCTGCATAGCGTCGCGAATTTCTTCTTCGGTGACCAGAACCGCGTCGTCCAGCAACGCGCGGCAAATCGGAAAACTCATCCGGTTATCCATCCCGATCCCGCCACCCAGACTATCGGCAAGCGAGGCGAACTCTTCCACCTCGACCAACTGGCCCGCGCGAATGCTTTCATACATGGCAGCGCCCCGATCCATCGAAACGCCGATCACCCTGATATCGGGGTTTACGGCCTTGACCGCCGTGGCAACACCTGCCGCCAAACCACCGCCTGACAAGGGCACCAGGATCATGTCCAGATCAGGCCGCGCCTCCATCATCTCTGTCCCGATTGTGCCTTGCCCCGCGATCACATCCGGATCGTCAAACGGCGAGATTTCGACAAGCCCTTCGTCATCACATAACCGCCGGCTTTCAAGCATCGCCTCGTCTTGCGAGGCACCGACGATCCGAACCTCTGCGCCCAGCGCCCGAATACCATCAACCTTGGTCTGCGGCACCAACGACGACATGCAGATCACCGCCCTCAATCCGCGCTGCTTTGCGGCAAAGGCAATCCCGCGACCGTGATTTCCAGTCGAACAGCAGGTCACGCCACTCACACCCTCGGGCAGGGCCATCACCGCCGACATTGCACCGCGCAGTTTGAAGGCACCGATGGGTTGCATGTTTTCCAGTTTCATCAGGAAATCATTGCCCGCGATGTTTGACATGAACGGCGACGGAATGAACGGGGTGTTGTCCGCCACACCGTTGATCCGGCGACGCGCCGATAGAATATGTTGAAGTCCGAATTTCATTCCAGTCCAGCCTGCTTGCGCGAAATGTTCGCTGATCATCCCGGCCTGTTTAAAACCAAGATCAACCTGCGTTCAAATCTGTATGGTGACGCCTTTTGTGCACAACACCATATGGGCACCTTGCTGGTCAACACGCAAAAACGACCAATTCGCGTCGTTTCGGGGGGTGAGCGGCTATGTTTAACCAACTATCTTCCCAATCAACGCGCTTTCCGCCACACTGCGATTCAGCGTTGTGTACAACAACAGGCCAATACCAACATCCGAGGATCCGATGCCCATTGAACACGCCCCCTTTTCCAAGGCCGAATACGACCGTCGAATCGCCAAGACACGGCAGGCGATGAATGCAGCCGGAATTGACGTTCTGTTCGCGGTCGATCCGTCCAATCAGGCCTGGCTGACAGGATACGACGGTTGGTCGTTTTACGTCCATCAGGGCGTTGTTCTGGGGCTGAGTGGCGATCCGGTCTGGTGGGGACGCGTCCAGGACGCCAACGGCGCGCGCCGCACCGTCTGGATGGAGGATGACAGGGTACTGGGCTATGCCGATCAGTACATCCAATCCACCACCTGTCACCCGATGGAAGACCTTGCCAAACACCTGCGGGAAATGGG
>JBPCWT010000235.1:0-4994 GCA_051009255.1 Ruegeria sp.
ACTATTCACAGGAAATGGCGGCCACGATTTTTTGCGGGGTCGGTGCGCATTTGGGTGCGGCCAGATCGCAGAACGCCAAGGGGCATATTCTGGGACACGTGCGCGATGTGGGCGCAGATGCAGATGATCCGAATACGCGCATTTACCAGACGCATGTGAGGCAAACTTTTCACACCGACAGTGCGGATATCGTGGGTTTGCTGTGCCTTCGAGATGCTCAGAAAGGCGGCGACTCGCTGTTGGTCAGCGCAGAAACGATTTACAACCGGATGCGCTCGGAATGCCCAGAGTTGCTTGAACGTCTGTTTGATCCCGTCGGAACAGACCGGCGTGGTGAGGTACCCGAAGGAATGAAACCCTTTATGACAATCCCGCCGCTCAACTGGCACGATGGCAAGCTGACTGTCTTTTATCAAAGACAGTATATCGACAGCGCACAAAGGTTTTCCGAAGCGATGCGCCTGACGCCCGAACATATCGCCGCTTTGGATAAGTTCGATGAACTGGCCAACGATCCGGAACTGCATATCGTTATGCGGTTGCGTCCGGGGGACATGCAATTTGTTTACAACCATTCCCAACTGCATGACCGGACCGGATTTACTGATTGGCCTGATCCGGCGCAGCGGCGACATCTGCTGCGTCTTTGGCTGTCACCGCAAGGCGACCGAGAGCTTCCTGAATGCTTCACGCAGCGTTATGGCAGTATCAAGGTGGGCCAGCGAGGGGGTATTATCACCGCCGAAACGCAACTGCATGCACCGCTGGACTAAGCGGGTTGCAATCCGCAAAGCGCCCACGCATATCCGTTGAACAAAGAATACTGTGGATTTGCCATGCTGAAAGCTCTGTTTCCCTTGGTCCTTATGTTGACTGCGCAGCCCATGCTTGCTGATACGCGTGTTCCCACGTCGCAAACGGAAATCTCGATGGGGTTTGCCCCGGTCGTGAAACAGGCGGCCCCGGCCGTCGTAAACATATATGCCAAGATCGTTCGGCAGGGTCGCACGAACCCGTTGTTCTCGGACCCGTTTTTCCAGGAATTCTTTGGTCGTGGTTTTGGGAATGCCGGGCCTCGGGTTCAGAACTCGCTGGGTTCGGGGGTAATTCTGTCCGAGGACGGCTATGTCGTGTCGAACTATCATGTTGTGGGCATGGCATCCGAGATTCAGGTGGTGACAACGGATCGCCGCGAATTCACGGCCGAGGTCGTACTGGGTGACGAGGAAACGGATATCGCCATTTTGCGGCTGAACGAGGCCAAGGGCCTGCCATTTTTGACCCTGCGCGATTCAGATCGGGTCGAGGTGGGCGAACTGGCACTGGCAATCGGCAATCCGTTTGGTGTGGGACAGACCGTATCGTCCGGAATCATCTCTGGTCTTGCGCGCACCGGCACCGCCACTGGCAATGCGCGAGGGTACTTTATCCAGACCGATGCGCCGATTAATCCCGGAAACTCTGGCGGGGCACTGATCGACGTGAACGGTGATCTGATCGGGATCAACACGTCAATTCTGACGCGATCAGGCGGCTCGAACGGCATTGGTTTTGCCATTCCTGCCAATCTGGTGGCGGAATTCCTGCGTCAGGCGCGCGAAGGGAATGACAGTTTTGTTGCGCCTTGGGCTGGCATGGCCGGACAAAACATGAGCGCCGACATCGCGGATTCGCTGGGTCTGGCCTTGCCTCAGGGGGTCGTGATATCCGATCTGCATCCGCTCAGCCCACTGGGTGCGGCCGGGTTGCGCGTAGGCGATGTTGTAACCCACGTAGATGGCAAAGAGGTCAATTCACCTGCAGAGATGAAATTTCGTATGTCTGTTGCCGGGATCGGCGGGACATCGATACTGACGCGATTGCGGGGCGGCGAGCCTGACGAGATCGAAGTATCATTGATCGAAGCCCCGGATACACCTCCGGCGAATGAAACGGTTCTGGATGATCGAACAGTGCTGCCGGGTCTGACCGTTGCGCAGATTAATCCGGCGGTTATCGCGCGGCTGGGCTTGCTGTTGTCCCAGTCCGGTGTGGTTGTGGTCGATCCGGGCCCGTATGGTGCCCGGGCCGGTTTGCGCCCCGGAGACGTTGTGAAAGTGGTGAATCGTGACCGCATCAAAAATCCCGTCGACGTTCGTGATGCGCTGACCAACCCCGGACGCCGTGTGCAAATGGACGTTCAAAGAGGCGGCAGGACAGTTTCCCTGCGGTTCCGGCTGTAGCAAATGGCGGATCTGTTCGATACCGGTGCTCAGGAGCCGTCGTCAGAGTTGCACCGCCCACTGGCGGATCGGCTGCGACCGCAATCTCTTGGCGACGTAATCGGACAGGATCAGGTCTTGGGTGTCGAGGCGCCGCTGGGCGTGATGCTGGCCTCCGGAAGTCTTTCAAGTCTGATATTTTTGGGTCCGCCCGGGGTGGGCAAAACGACGATCGCGCGTTTGCTGGCAGAGGAGACGGACCTGCATTTCGTCCAGATCAGCGCCATTTTCACAGGCGTTCCCGAACTTAGAAAAGTGTTCGAAGCTGCAAAGATCAGGCGCCAGAACGGGCAGGGGACATTGCTGTTTGTGGATGAAATCCACCGTTTCAACAAAGCCCAGCAAGACGGGTTTCTGCCGCATATGGAAGACGGAACCATCTTGCTGGTCGGCGCGACCACGGAAAACCCGTCATTCGAGTTGAATGCGGCTGTACTCAGCCGGTCTCAGGTCCTGGTTCTGGAACGGCTGAACCTGTCCGATCTGGAACATTTGACGCAACGCGCCGAGAAGGAACTGGGAAAGGCCCTGCCGCTGACGCCCGCTGCACGCGATGCGTTGCAAGAGATGGCCGATGGCGATGGCCGGGCGCTGCTGAACCTGATCGAGCAAGTCGCCGCATGGAATGTCAAAGATCCGCTTGACCCGGATGCCTTGTCCACGCGGCTGATGCGCCGTGCCGCAAACTACGACAAGTCCGGGGACGAGCATTACAATCTGATCTCGGCCCTGCACAAATCGGTGCGCGGCTCTGATCCCGATGCTGCGCTTTACTGGTTCGCAAGAATGCTGAACGGTGGCGAAGACCCAAGGTATCTGGCGCGACGCATAACGCGCGTGGCGGTCGAAGACATTGGTTTGGCTGACCCCCAGGCGCAATCCATCTGCCTGCACGCATGGGAAACCTACGAGAGGCTTGGCTCGCCCGAAGGCGAGCTGGCCATCGCACAGGCGCTGGTTTACCTGGCGCTGGCTCCGAAATCGAATGGGGCATATGTCGGCTATAAGGCGGCAATGAAACTGGCAAAACAATCTGGCAGCGAACCACCGCCAAAACACATCCTCAATGCACCCACATCCTTGATGAGGGATCAGGGATACGGGGCCGGATATGCATATGATCACGACGCCGAAGACGGTTTTTCCGGGCAGGACTACTTTCCCGATGGGATGACACGGCCGGTGCTGTATCAACCGGTCGAGCGTGGATTCGAGCGAGAGTTGAAAAAGCGCGTGGAATACTTTGCCAAGCTGCGTGAGCAGAGGAATGCTAAATGACGCCAGGTGAACTTTGTGCGTGCCGTTGCGTTACAGGCGACACTAGCGCCGGATAAAGTTTCCCTTTGATCAAAGCTTTGACGGGAGGGAACCAAATGACTGTAGCAATCGAAAAATCCGGGGACGTCTGGACAATCGTTCATGACCGCCCCGAGGCCCGAAACGCGGTTGATACCGAGCACGCCGAAGCCTTGGTTGATGCATTTCTGGATTTTGAGCAGAGCAATGCCAAAGTCGCTGTGTTCTGGGGGCGTGGCGGCAACTTTTGTGCCGGTTGGGATCTTAAGCTGGCGGCGTCGCTGGCTGATCCTGAATTGCGTCAGGCATATTTTGAAAAACTGGATTTCCCGGTTGGGTCTGCCCCTTCGACCGTTGGGCCGCTGGGGCCATCCCGACTGGAATTGTCCAAGCCCGTTATCGGTGCTGTCGAGGGGGCCGCAGTTGCCGGTGGAATGGAGCTGGCGTTGTGGTGCGACGTCCGCGTGATGGCTGAAACCGCCTATTTGGGTGTCTACTGCCGCCGCTGGGGCATAACTCTGATGGATGGCGGGTCCGTTCGCCTGCCTCGGCTGGTGGGACAGGGCAAGGCGCTTGAGATTGCGTTGACAGGTCGAAAGGTAGAAGCCGAGGAATGCTATCGAATCGGGTTGGCTGAAAAAATCGTACCGCACGGAGAAGCCAGGGCCGCCGCCGAGGCGATGGCGCATGAAATCGCGCGCTTCCCGCAAGAGGCTGTGCGCGCAGATCGACGCTCGATCATCGAAACACGCGGGATGCCAATTCGCGAGGCCATGAAACTGGAATGGGCAAACGGGCTGGAGGCGATCCGCCGGGAGGGAACCTCTGGTGCCGGGCGATTCCGGGACGGGGCGGGAAGGCATGGCGATTTTTCGAACATCTGAATTGTTGTCGCGCCTAAAACGTCAACCCATCTTGACTCTGAAAGCGCCGCGCGCGACAGACGCGCCATGTTTTCTTCGAACTTTCAAAGCATGCAATCCGCACGATCAAGCCGCGCGGCGCAAGGGGCATCGGAATGAGTGGCGTTCAATTGATAACGGTTGCGGACGGCGACGGTGACCAGCGTCTGGACCGCTGGTTGCGCCGGCTGTTCCCGCATGTCGGTCAGGGCCGCATCGAAAAGATGTGCCGCAAGGGTGAACTGCGTGTCGAAGGCGGGCGCGTCAAAGCGTCGACCCGGTTGGAGGTTGGTCAGGTCGTGCGTGTTCCGCCGCTGCCTGATGCGGGTCACAAACCCGTCGAAACAAAACCCAAGGTATCTGAGGCAGATGCCGAGTTGATCCAGTCCTGTGTTATCTATCGGGACAATCACATTATTGCGCTGAATAAACCCGTTGGTCTGCCAGTGCAGGGCGGCAGCGGACAAACCCGACATGTCGACGGATTGTCCGAGGCATTGCGATTTGGCTTTGAGGAAAAACCTCGCCTGGTACA
>JBPCWT010000236.1:0-6849 GCA_051009255.1 Ruegeria sp.
ACCATCAGCGACGTTTTGCAGACGGTCACGCTCCTGCGCGGCGGCCTGAACGTCGCGGAATGACGCGATCACGTCCTGAGGCGGGTCCGCCTTGTCAAAGTTCACGCGGATAATGTTCACGCCTGAGTCATAGCTATCCAGTGTCGATTGGATCAGCTCTTGCAGACGATCGGCAATTACACCGCGGTCCCGGTTCAGAATCGGGGCCAGTTCACTTTGTGCGATGATCTCGCGCATGGCCGATTCTGATACGGCCCGGATCGTCGGGCGCGGATCACGCAGGTTAAACAGGAACTTCGCCGGGTCGTTGATGTTCCAGACAACCTGATAATCGATATCGACCACATTTTCGTCACCCGTCAGCATCAGACCATCGTCACGACCTGTCGTGCCGCCCATGTCTTCGGTTTGTTCGCGCGTCACGGGAATGACCTCGGCCGACACCAAGGGCCACGGCGCAAAGTTCAGACCGGGATTACCGACAGCTGAAAACTCGCCCAGGAACAACTCAACGGACTGTTCTTCAGGCTTGACTGTATAGAAACTGGCAGCGCCCCAAAGCCCTGCAGCGACCAGCAGACCAATGACCACTGTGCCCTTGGTAAAAATTGGACCGCCACCGCCGGAACCCTGACCGTTGCCGCCACGGCCACCGCCGCCACGCCCGCCCATCAGCACGCGCAGCTGCTCCTGACCTTTTTTCATCAGCTCATCAATCTCGGGGATCTGCGGACCTTCGCCTTCGGGCGGGCGTCGCCCGTCACCGTTATTACCCCGATTTCCTCCGCCGCCCGAAGAGCCTCCGCCCCCCCAGGGGCCACCGCTGTTGCCCGCCATATGTGTTCAATCCTTTGTTCTCGGCCCGTGTGATCACGGGTTCCCTTGTAACCTGTGTGCGCGCGCTTGCAAATCAAGCGGTACGAACAGGTTGCCGCATCGTGACCAGTTCCTCTGCCATGACCGGATGCACGGCCACGGTTCGATCGAAATCTTCTTTGGTTGCACCCATCTTAACCGCAATTCCAGCCAGCTGAATCATTTCACCAGCACCCGGTGCAACAATATGACAGCCCAGCACTTTTCGCGTCGCCTGGCTGACAATCAGTTTCATCAGCACACGCTGCGACCGTCCGGCAAAGGCCTGCTGCATCGGCTTGAAAGAGGTTGCGTAAACCTCCACAGGCTCTTGCTCGGATGCCTCCTCTTCGCTCAGCCCAACGGTTCCCATTTCAGGCTGCGTAAAGATCGCGGTCGGAATCAGCTCGTGATCCACCGGTGTCGGGTTGCCTTTGAACACCGTCTCGACAAAGGCCATGCCCTCGCGGATTGCCACTGGTGTCAGATTCACGCGGTCGGTCACATCACCGATCGCATAGATCGAAGGCACACCGGTCTGGCTGTACTCGTCGACCAGAATTTCCCCCTTGCGGCCACGTTCGACGCCGATGTCCTCAAGCCCCATATCGTCGGCATTCGGCGTCCGACCAGTGGCATACATGACCAGATCAAAAACCTGCTCTGTTCCGTTCGTCGCCTTGACGCGGATCTTGTCGCCGTCTTTCGACATCTCCAGAACATTGGTGCCCAAATGGACATCAACGCCGTTCTGACACATCTCTTCGCATATCAATCCGCGCGCTTCCTCGTCAAACCCGCGCAGGATTTGTGCACCCCGGTAAAACTGGGTCGTCTTGACGCCCATCCCGTTCATGATCCCGGCAAACTCGCAAGCGATATAGCCGCCACCGACGATCAGCATGGAGTCCGGCAGCTTTTCCAGATGGAAAATCTCGTTCGAGGTTATGGCAAGTTCCGATCCCGGAAACTCTGGCACAACCGGGTGTCCGCCCGTGGCGATCAGGATATGCTTTGCCGTCTTGCGGGAACCATCAGCCAGTTCCACCGTATGCGCGTCTACAACGCGGGCCCGCTGGTCAAAGCTTTCGACGCCGTTGTTTTTCAGGATATTGCGATAGATGCCTTCCAGCCGATCCAGTTCCGCATGCAGCTTGCCCTTGAACATGTTCCAGTCAAAAGCGCCGGGCTGAATATCCCAGCCAAAGGCCTGCGCGTCGCTGACCATGTCCGAATATTCGCTGGCGAAAACCATCAACTTTTTCGGCACGCAGCCCCGGATTACGCAGGTTCCGCCGTACCGGTCCTCTTCGGCCAGCGCTACCTTGGCACCGGTCTCGCCCGCCGCAACGCGCGCCGCCCGTACCCCACCGGAACCGCCGCCGATGACGAACAGATCATAGTCAAAGCTCATTTATTCCGTCCTCAATCCGCCAGATCAGAAAACAGGTTTTCGCTGTCAGCGACCCCAATTCGATCCAGCTCAATCGTGCCTTCGTTGATGTCGCGCACTTCGACCCGGCCATCGCCGTGGCCGATAACCACCTTGTCACAGATATCGATGAACAGGCCGTTTTCAACCACGCCCGGCACCTGATTCAGCACCAGCGCCAGTTGACGGGCATTTCCGATCCGCTGCAGGTGCAGGTCCAGAATGTGATTGCCCTCGTCCGTTACGAAAGGCGCGTCACCATCCATCCGCAACGCGGCAGAAGTGCCCAGAACATCCATCGAGTCTAGAATTTCCTCGATCAGCATCCGCGACGTCTGCCAGCCAAACGGGATCACCTCGACCGGCAACGGAAACGCGCCCAGCGTTTCAACCTCTTTCCCGGCATCGGCAATAACGATCATTTCATCGCTGGCCGTGGCCACGACCTTTTCCTGCAAATGCGCGCCGCCTCCGCCCTTGATCAGGTTCAGATCACCGTCAAACTCGTCCGCTCCATCAATGGTCAGGTCCAGCCAACCCGCCTGATCCAGCGTGATCACTTCGATGCCCACCTGCCGCGCCAATTCCGCCGTCCGCGTCGATGTCGGCACACCCTTTATGCGCAAACCTTCTTCTATCACCCGTTCGCCCAGGCGGCGCACCAGCCAAGCGGCTGTTGAACCGGTCCCAAGCCCAACGCGCATTCCGTCCTGAACCATGTTCGCTGCACGCACTGCGGCAACGTATTTGGCCTTGTCTATGGGGGACATTTCTCCGGTCATGGCAGCCTCGCAAAATGCAATGTCTGCGCTCTTATAGGCAAACCTTTTTCCGGGCGCGAGGGGCAGCACGCGGTTTCCTTTCCGAATTATCGAAATTCCACTATTATATGCGCTTTGGGGGCTTACATGCTGCAATTCAACAAAGACATCGCGCGTTTGCTGGATAACGCATACCTGGGCGCGGACGTTTCCCGTCGTCGACGTGTCAGCTTCGATGCCCTTGGGCCGGAATCCGGGGACAGTATCCTTGATCTCGGATGCGGTAACGGCATTCTGACGGCAGAACTGGCCCGTGCCGTGGGATCAGATGGACAGATCACCGGCGTCGATGCCAGCACGGACATGCTGAATTCGGCCCGCAATCGCTGCGCCGATTTCGACACCGTCGATCTTGTTCAGGGTATGGCCGACGACATGCCCCTACCGGATGCCCAGTTTGACAAGGCCGCCTCGATTCAGGTCTTCGAGTATTTCGATGATCCCCGTCCGGCACTGCGCGAACTGCGCCGGGTTCTTCGCCCCGACGGACGGCTTGTCATCGGGGATGTCCACTGGGATTCCCTGTGCTGGCACAGCGACCACCCCGGTCGCATGGATCGAATGATTGAAATCTGGGACGGCCACCTTGCCGACCGCACTGTTCCCGCCACCCTGCCATCCTGCATGCGCGAATGCGGCTTTGCCGTGGATCAAGTGGTCCCGGTAACAATCTGCGACACGACATTGCGGCCAGATGGGTTGGCCCGGATGATGATTCATCTGATGGAAGCCTATGCTATCCAAACCAGCGAAACATCCAAGGAAATGGCGCACGCCTGGTCTCACGAACAACACAACCTTGCCGAACAGGGCCGGTTTTTCTTTTCCATCACTCATTTCGTATGGATTGCGCACAAGGCATAGGCGCAAAGAGTTCGTCAAAATACGCGTTTCCGATTGGAAACGTCGCAATCATGGCAATTTGAATCCCGCGCCCGGATTAAAGAGGCTGCATGGAAACGCAATATCGCCTTCACTATGCCCCCGACAACGCCTCGCTGGTTATCCGGCTGGTGATGGAGGAGATGGGGTTAGCCTATGAAACCGTACTTGTTGACCGCAGCAAGTCCGAGCAGGACAGCGCGTCGTACCGCGCTCTTAATCCCAACGGCCTGATCCCGGTTCTGGAAACGCCACAAGGCCCGATATTTGAAACTGCTGCAATCCTGCTGTGGCTCTGTGAAACCCACAACCAGATGGCCCCGCAACCCGGTCAGCCAGAGCGTACGGCGTTTCTGAAATGGTTGTTCTTTGCGTCAAACACGCTCCACGCTGATCTGCGCATACTGTTTTACGCGGACAAGTACATCGACGCCGCGCAGGCCGAAACGCTCCGCGCCGGAATACGCCCCCGCCTGCGCCGCCACCTGCAATTGCTGGATGCCCAAGCGAAAAATTCGCCAGGCTGGCTGAACACCGAAACACCGTCGGTCCTTACATACTATGTGGCCTGCATGATGCGCTGGATGGGTATCTATCCCGCCGGTTCTGACCGCAGTTGGTTTCAGCTATCCGACACCCCATATCTGCAAGGCATCCTGATGCAGCTGGAAACCCGCCCTGCAACCCGCGCCGCAATCGCGGCCGAGGGACTGGGTGTTACACCCTTTACGTCCCCGACTTACGCCAACCCTCCAGAAGGCTCAGCGACCTGACATGTTTCTTTCTGTATTCGATATGTTCAAAGTGGGCGTCGGCCCGTCGTCTTCGCACACAATGGGGCCGATGGTTGCCGCTGCACGCTTTCTGGACCTGATGCGCGCCTCACCGTTCGAGTTTGCGGGCCTCAAGGGATCGCTGCACGGCTCGCTGGCGTTTACCGGCGTGGGTCACGCAACAGATCGTGCAACCATCCTTGGTTTGGCCGGGTTTGTGCCCGAAACCTATGACGATGCCCGGGCCGAGACCGCGCTGACGGCAATCACACAAACGCACACAGTCACGCCCGACGGCCTGCCAACGCTGAAATTCGACCCAAAGACCGATCTGATCTTTGACTATGACAACACCCTGACCGGCCATGCCAACGGCATGGCCCTGATGGCGACCGACGCTCAAGGCGACGTGATCCTGAAACAGGTCTATTACTCGATCGGTGGCGGCTTTGTTCTGACAGAGGAAGATCTGGCCGAAGGCAAGGAAAAGAACGAAGGGCCGCCAGTGCCCTATCCATTCACCTCTGCGACCGAGATGCTGGAGATGGCGCGCGACAGCGGGAAAAGCATCGCTGACATGAAACGCGCCAATGAAATCGCACGCGGTTGCCCCGTCAGCTTTGCCAAGGGCACCGCCCGCATATGGGAAGTGATGAACAACTGCATTGAACGCGGCCTGACCAATGACGGCATCCTGCCGGGCGGTCTGAAGGTGCGGCGTCGCGCCAAGGCTATTCACGAGTCACTGGTGGGTGAACGCGTTATGAACCTGAACGCGCCGCACACAATCAACGACTGGATGAGCGTCTATGCAATGGCCGTGAACGAAGAAAACGCCGCCGGTGGTCAGGTCGTGACCGCACCTACAAACGGCGCGGCGGGTACGATGCCTGCCGTCCTGCGCTATTACCTCGATCACGTCCCCGGAGCGTCCGAAAGCCATGTCGAGGATTTCCTGCTAACCGCCGCCGCCGTCGGTGGACTGATCAAGTATAACGCCTCGATCTCTGGCGCCGAGGCCGGATGCCAGGCAGAGGTCGGCAGCGCCGCGGCAATGGCCGCCGCTGGCCTGTGCGCGGTTATGGGCGGTTCGCCCGAGCAGGTCGAAAACGCTGCCGAAATCGCGCTGGAACATCATCTGGGCATGACATGCGATCCGGTTGCCGGTCTGGTTCAGGTTCCCTGCATCGAACGCAACGGGCTGGCCGCGATCAAGGCGGTGTCGGCGGCGTCGCTGGCCCTGCGCGGTGACGGACAGCATTTCGTACCTTTGGACGCCGCAATCGAAACCATGCGCCAGACCGGTCACGACATGCACGAACGGTACAAGGAAACCTCGCTGGGTGGGCTTGCGGTGAATATCCCGAACTGCTGAGCAGGCACGTAACGTTTGAATTCTTTCTGCCTTTCCAGTGGGCGCGCTCTGACATAGCGTGCGCCGCATGACGCAAGACCGACCATTATTCGGCATCTTCCTTATGCTGGGCTTTTGTATTCTCGCACCTTTGGGTGACGCGATTGCCAAGTTGCTGGGGGAAACGATGCCGTTGCTTGTGCTTGTGTTTGTCCGCTTTGCCATACAGGCCGTTATCCTGGTGCCGCTGGTCACGATGACCGCGCGCCCATGGAGGATGCCATTCAGGCTTGTCAAACTGGTCATAGCGCGAACGCTTTTGCACATCGCGGGCATCAGCGCGATGTTTGGCTCTTTGAAATTCCTACCGCTGGCCGACGCCGTGGCCATCGCCTTTGTCATGCCCTTTATCATGTTGCTGCTGGGAAAATACTATCTGGGCGAAGAGGTCGGTTCTCGCAGGCTTGGGGCATGCGTCGTCGGATTTGTCGGTACCCTGTTGGTCATTCAGACCAGTTTTGCAGAGGTCGGATTACCGGCCCTGTTGCCGTTGATCGTCGCCGTTGTGTTCGCATTGTTCATGTTGGTCACCCGCAAGCTGGCAAAAGAAACGGATCCAATTTCGTTGCAGGCTGTTTCCGGGGTAATGGCTTCGGTCATCCTCTTGCCCGCCTTCCTGATCAGCCCGGCGGGCATGCTAACCGCATCTCTGTCCGCGCTGGACAGCAGCGC
>JBPCWT010000237.1:0-9293 GCA_051009255.1 Ruegeria sp.
TGGTGAATCAGATCGAGAGATGATCTCGGCGTTGGGTGTGAATATCAACAAACTCTACACGATTGTCTTTGCATTGGGAGCAGCACTTGCAGGTTTCGCAGGGGCGCTCGTTGGTTCTCTCCAATCCGTGCAGGTTGGCATGGGTGAACCGGTGGTGATCCGTGCCTTTGTGGTGATCGTGATCGGTGGTATCGGGTCAATCAAGGGTGCTTTGATCGGATCGCTGCTTGTCGGCATGACCGATACACTGGGCGGTGTCCTACTGCCTGAAACGTTCAAGTTTTTCATGGATCCCGCGTCAGCTACGGCGATAGGTTCGGCCCTTGCTTCGATGCTCATCTATATCCTGATGGCCATTGTTCTGATCGTGAGGCCCACCGGACTCTATGGGGCTCGCGCATGAACCGCGAGACGATTTTCAATGTCATACTGGGTTTTGGTCTTCTGGCATTTCCGGTCTGGGCACACCTTGCCGACGAGCCGTTCATGATCACGCTATCAACGCGCGTGGCGATTCTGGCGCTGGCGGGTGTGGGGCTGAACCTTGCGCTGGGGCTTGGCGGTCTGGTCAGTCTGGGACATGCTGCCTTTTTTGGCATTGGCGGTTATGCGATGGGCATCCTAGCCAGCCACGCCCAAAGTTATTCACCGCTGATAGAGGTGCCATTCTTGATCGAAGGCACCAAATCCATGCCGATAATCTGGCTGACCGCCATCATTGCCTCGGCGCTTGCGGCGTTGGTGATTGGCGCGCTGTCGCTGCGAACGTCGGGCGTTTACTTCATCATGATCACCCTCGCCTTTGGTCAGATGCTGTATTATTTCGCAATCAGTTGGCCCGCCTATGGCGGCGAGGACGGGCTGTCGATTTATGTTCGGAACAATTTTCCGGGGATGAACACATTGGATCCAATTCAGTTCTTTCTGATTTCATACATCATACTGATGCTTGCGCTGTTGTTTTCATATCGGCTTGCAAAATCCCCTTTTGGCCTTGCCCTGAATGCGGCGCGGCAGTCGGCCCAGCGTGTTGAAACCATCGGTATCGCCCCATACAGGCTCAGGTTGGTGGCGTTTGTCCTTTCAGGAATGATCACCGGTCTGGCCGGAGCATTGTTTGCTGATCTGAACCGCTTTGTCAGCCCAACAATGTTCAGCTGGCAAACCTCTGGCGAGATCATGGTGTTTATCATTCTTGGCGGCACGGCGCGCTTGTTCGGCCCTGTTGCCGGTGCGGCGTTGTTTATCGCGCTGGAACATGTGCTGGGTGACCTGTCAGAGTTTTGGCACATCTATCTGGGTTTGCTGCTGCTTGGCGTTGTTCTGTACGCAAGGGGTGGGATTATCGGCACGTTAGCCGGGCAAGAGGCGAAACATGGCTGACCCTGTCCTGAGCGTTCGAAATATATCGAAAAGCTTTGGCGCGCTTAAGGCGTCAAATGACGTGACTCTTGATTTGAAGCAGGGGGAAATTCACGCTTTGATCGGCCCGAATGGAGCCGGAAAATCGACCCTGATACAGCAAATATCAGGCGGATTGAAACCTGACAGCGGCTCTGTCCATTTCCTTGGGCATGATGTGACGCACATGGGAACGGTTCCACGGGCGCAGATGGGGTTAGGGCGCACGTTCCAGATATCGGCCTTGGCGATGGATGATACGGTGCTTGAAAATTCCATGCTTGGTGCATTGGGTGCCAGTGGGCGACCATTTCAGTTCTTTCGCCCGGTTCTTGGGAACGCAGCATTGCGGCAGATTGCGGAAACTGCGCTGGAACGTGTTGGTTTGGCCGATCACGCGGCCATTCGAACGTCCGACCTGTCGCACGGCCAACGTCGCCAGCTGGAAGTCGCCGTTGCCCTGACACTGAGCCCACAGGCATTTGTAATGGACGAGCCTATGGCAGGGCTGGGAACCAGCGGGTCCAAGCGTCTGACCGGTTTCCTGGATGCGCTGCGCAGTGAGGCACCGATTCTGTTGGTAGAACATGATATGGACGCGGTGTTCGCGCTGGCCGACAGGATCAGCGTTCTGGTTTACGGTCAGATCATCGCCACTGGAACTGTGGCAGAGATCAGAAAACACCCCGAAGTTCGCCGCGCCTATCTGGGAGAGGACGCATGAGCCTGCTTTCCCTGACCAATATCTCGGCCTTTTACGGCGCGTCACAGGCCTTGTTCAAGGTAAGCATACGCGTTGATCAGGGATCAGTGGTCGCGTTGATGGGCCGCAACGGAATGGGAAAGACAACGACAATCAAAACCATCCTTCGAATGCTGCCCACTGCGGGCGGCGAGCTGATGTTTGATGGTCACGATCTGCGACGCATGCCAAGCCACAAGGCGGCACGGCTGGGACTGGGGCTTGTACCAGAGGGCCGCAGATGTTTCCCCAACCTCACCGTCGAAGAAAACCTGATTGCCGCGGCCCGCACCGGACACTGGGACATTAAGAAAGTTGCACAGTTGTTTCCACGGCTCGGGGAACGACGATCTCAATCTGCTGCATCCCTGTCGGGTGGCGAACAGCAGCTGCTTGCAATCGGACGTGCGCTTATGACCAACCCACGTCTTTTGATCCTTGATGAAGCGACAGAAGGTCTGGCACCGATTGTTCGAAAGGAAATATGGGCAGCAATCGCGACTCTCAAGCACGAAACGGGTTTGTCGTTGCTGGTCGTCGATAAATCCCTGCGGGAACTTTCCGAAATCGCGGACGAGGCGGTTATACTGCAACGCGGGGAAACAGTCTGGCATGGCGCGATGAACACCTTATCGCCAGATATCACTGACCGGTATTTAGGGGTCTGATTATGACATTCCGTTGGCGACAAAAAATTCTGTTCAAGCATTGCGATCCGGCAAGGATCGTCTTTTATCCCCGTTACTTCGAGATGATAAATGATTGCGTCGAAGCGTTTTTCTTTGACGTGCTGCACTACCCGTTCGAGGATTTTCACAAACTTGAAGCAGGCGCACCGACGGTTCAGATCGACACCACGTTTCACGCCATCAGTCGACACGGCGATTGGCTGGAATTCGCCCTGCAACCACTGCGCATTGGGCGCAGCAGTTTCGAGTTTGCAGTGATCGCAACCTGTCACGGTGAAAAGCGGATGAGCGCCAAGGTAACCCTCGTCCATATCAGGGATTTTGCGTCACAACCCTGGCCGCAGGACGTACAGGAAAAAATTTCCCAAATGATCGGAGACCCGCAATGAACAACAAGGTGATCCATCCCGAAGGCTGGGAACCGGCCAAAGGGTACGCGAACGGCATACTTTGCGAGGACGGAACGCTGTACGTTGGAGGGCAGATTGGCTGGACCGCGGAACAGAAATTCGAAACTCATGAGTTTATCGGGCAGACAGAACAAGCGTTACGCAACATTGCGGATATCGTGCATGCGGCCGGTGGGTCATCTGCCAATATTACCCGATTGACGTGGTACGTTACCGACAAGCGCGAGTACCTGGCCCGGCAGCGTGATGTAGGCGAGGTTTATCGCAAAGTCATGGGACGCCACTTTCCCGCCATGACGATGGTCGTTGTCGCCGGGTTGGTCGAAGACGAAGCTTTGGTTGAAATCGAAGCAACGGCAAAGCTCTGATCAGGCTCTAACAACGCCCAAATCTCGCACTGATTGCGAACTGGAGAATGAAAATGGCAGATCGGGACAAGGATGAACGCCTGCTAAAGCGAGGCATCGAGGACTCTCTGGTTACAGATTTTGCGGACACCCATCGAAAAAGCTATGGTGATTTTCTGCAACTCAAAACGCTTTTGAATCTTCAAAAAACGTTTCAGGAACCGGCGCAACCTGACGAGATGCTGTTCATCATCATCCATCAAGTCAGCGAGCTTTGGTTAAAGCTTATGCACCATCAACTGGTGGAAACACGGCGCTTCCTGCAGCAGGACGACTTTGGCCCCGCGATGAAAAACCTTGATCGTATTAAGGCAATTCAACGTCAGCTGATCGCGGCATGGGAAACTTTGCTGACCATGACACCCGCCGACTATATGACATTTCGTCAGGCACTTGGCAGTTCGTCAGGGTTCCAAAGTTATGGCTATCGACAGATCGAGTTCATACTAGGCAACAAGGACGTGTCGACGCTGAAAGTACATGAACACGACCCGGAAGTGATGGAAATGCTGAATGCGGCGCTGACAAAGCCATCGCTGTATGACGAGGTGCTGCACATGTTGGCGCGACAAGGTTTCGATGTGCCAGATGACTTGTTGAACCGTGACTATTCACAGCCATATTCAGGCGACCCCCGGATCGTGAAGATCTGGGTCAAAGTGTTCCTGAACACGGAACAGTACTGGGATATTTATGCGCTTGCAGAAAAGCTTATGGACGTGGAATCACTGTTCCAGCGCTGGCGCTTTGATCATGCCACCGCTGTAGAGCGCGTTATCGGGATGCAGCCGGGCACTGGCGGGTCCAATGGCGTTGCATTTCTGAAAAAGGCGCTTGAGCTCAAGTTCTTTCATGACCTCTACGACATGCGAACTGAACTTATGTACAATCAAGGGGCATAAGACATGCTTTATCGCGGGTTCACGCAAGAGGAACTGGCACAGGAATACGCGCCAAGTTCAATGGTCGGCGGCGATCTGGGGCCATATATTGCCGGATATGCAGCACTAAGCGAGCAGGCTCGGAACGTGCTGCCGGTGCAGGAAAACCTTAGATATGGCGACAAGGATACACATGTCCTGGATTACTTTCCCGCCAGGACGCGCAATGCGCCCCTGCATGTCTTTATTCATGGTGGTTACTGGCAAGCGCTAAGTCAGCGTGAATCTGCAATGATGGCCCCGGCGCTTGTCGGTAATGGTCAGGCATTTGCGACACTGAATTACACCCTCGCACCCGACGCGCGGCTTGGGGATATGATCAGCGAATGTAGAAACGCGTTAAAGTGGCTGGCCGCAAATGCAGCAGAGCTTGGGTTCGATCCCACCCAAGTCACGATTTCGGGGCACAGCGCCGGCGGGCACCTTGCCGCCATGGTGATGGCCAGGTCAGGGGATGAATTGGTTCAATCCGGAATAATCGTCAGGGATGTTATTTTGATTAGCGGAGTATTTGATCTTGAACCCCTTGCCCTGACCCCGGTGAACGATCCAATTCAGTTATCGACCGAGGAGATACTAAGCCTGTCTCCGGTACTGCACCTGCCTGCGGTGGGTCCACGGTATGTTGTTACGGTTGCAGAACGGGACACTGATGAATTCATTCGTCAAAGCCGGGAATATGCAGAATTGCTGCGAAAAGCGAGGCGTTCTGTCAGCTTTGAACTTCAAAAGGGTATGCATCACTTTGATATCATTCTGCATGCCGGAACGTTCTTGCCCAGATCTTTCTAGGTCGTAGAGACGGTTTTTATAGGCTTGAATATTTTAATCTTAAATTAAATTTACGAAGGTGATACCATTTCCCGGTCGGAGGAGGGCAGCGATGAAAATCACGGTGATCGGCGGTGGTCCGGGTGGGCTTTACACGGCGTTGCTGACAAAAAAAGCGCGCCCCGACTGGGATGTCGAAGTCTTTGAAAGGAATCAGGCTGACGACACATTTGGTTTTGGCGTGGTGTTTTCCGACGAAACGCTGGATGAATTCCTTAGCCGTGACAAACCTGTCTTTGATCGGATCAAGGATCAATTCGCCTATTGGGACGACGTCGCCGTACACTTTAAGGGGCAGGAAATACGCTGTTCCGGGAACGGGTTCTGCGGCACCTCGCGTCATACCCTTTTGCGCATTCTGCAAGAACGTTGCGCAGAGCTGGGCGTAAAGATGACATTCGGGGCGGCGGTCGACGCGGCGAACCTGAAACAGCAATTCCCGGATTCGGACGTGATCGTGGCCAGCGACGGAATAAACTCGGCCATTCGCGAGCAGAACCGCGACGGGTTTCGCCCGACGACTACGTGGAAATCAAATCGTTTCTGCTGGATGGGTTCGACCCGCCCGATGGAGGAATTTAATTACTTCTTCCGCGAGACCGAGCACGGGCAAATGGTGGCGCATTGCTATCAATACGAAAAAGACCACTCGACCTGGATCTTTGAAATGGACGAGGCGACGTGGCAAGGTCACGGGTTCGAAGAGTTTGACGAAGAAGGCGCCAAGGCACAGCTGGAACAGATATTTACCGAGGAACTGCAAGGACATCCCCTGCTGCTCAACCGTTCAAACTGGCGCAACTTTCCGCGTGTTTTTTGTGAAAACTGGTTTGTCGACAACATTGTTATTCTGGGCGACGCCAAAGCCAGTGCGCACTACTCGATCGGTTCAGGCACAAAGCTGGCAATGGAATGCGCAATCGCACTGTCCGATGCGTTGGTGGAACACGCCGAAGAAAACGTGCAGAGCGCATTCCGGGCCTATGACTCGGCGCGGCGCGCCCCTTGCCAGATTATCCAGCACAATGCCGACGTGTCGCTGGCCTGGTTCGAGCATATGAACCGATCCTGGGATATGGACCCCTATCAATTTGCCATGGTCGTCATGTGCAGGGCCAAATCGATTACGTATGACAACCTGATCGTTCGAGATCCGAAATTCGTCAGCAAAGCGGATGACGAGTGGTACACCCGGCACCTGCACGATACCGGGGAGGATTTGCGTACAACACGCCCAACCCCGATGTTTTCAAAATTCAAACTGCGGGACATGGAGCTTGCCAATCGCGTGGTCATGTCCCCAATGGCGCAGTATTCGGCTGATAACCAAGGCAACCCGACAGATTGGCACAAGGTTCATTATTGCAGCCACGCGACCGGGGGCATGGGCCTGATATTCACCGAAATGACCTGCCCTTCGGCCAACGCGCGCATTTCCCAAGGCTGCCCGGGAATGTGGTCGGACGAACACGAGGCGCGTTGGGCGGATATCGTGGGTTTCATCCATTCGAACACCGCGGCCAAAGTCGCCATGCAACTGGGTCATGCCGGACGAAAGGGTTCAACTCAGTTGGGTTGGGAACGGGCCGACCATCCGATTGCAAACCCGCAGGACAACTGGCCGCTGGTATCAGCTTCGCCAATTCCGTGGTTCGAAGGTGACAGTCAGATTCCCTTGGAAATGAACCATGCGGATATGTCCCGTGTAAAAGACGACTTTGCACAAGCTACCCAACGTGCAGCACGCGCCGGGTTTGACATGCTGGAGCTCCACTGCGCGCATGGATATCTGCTCGCGTCATTTTTATCGCCGCTAACAAATCAACGACAGGACGACTATGGCGGCAGTTTAGAAAACCGGCTGCGGTATCCGTTAGAGGTGTTCACGGCCATGCGCGCCGTCTGGCCGGGAGAGCGTCCTATGTCGGTCCGGGTTTCCGGTTCAGATTGGAAAGAGGGCGGATTGTCAGAGGTCGATCTGATTGGCATCGCCCAAGCATTCCGGGACGCGGGTTGCGATCTAATAGACGTTTCCGCTGGCCAAACCGTGCCGGATCAGGAACCGATCTATGGGCGCATGTTTCAAACGCATCTGGCCGAAGCGGTTCGAAATGTGCCGAAGATCGCAACAATGGCGGTGGGGGCCATCACGGAACCGGCGCAGGTTAACACCATTCTTCACACACGCAGGGCAGATCTGGTCGCAGTTGGCCGTCCGCATTTGTGGAACCCGTATTTCACCCATCAGGCCGCTGCCTGGTACGGTGCGCGAAATGATAAATTTTGGCCGAAACAATACCTCAGCGGCGCCGTGCAAGCATTTCGTGAGGCCGAAAAATCACGGGAAAAGCTGCAGGACCTGCAACGCAAGGCTGCGCCCGGTCGTCACTCCAGAACCAACTGATATAAAAAGAAAAGGCGGCCCGCAGGCCGCCTTGTTCCACATTATTTTGGAACGCATCAATCCAAAGTACGTGTGACTTCTTCACGCTCGAAAATTTCGATTACGTCTGCTGCGCGGATATCATCGTAGTTTTCGAATGCCATGCCGCATTCCTGACCTGACTGAACCTCTGCCACTTCGTCCTTGAAGCGTTTCAGAGTTTTCAGCGTGCCTTCGTGAATCACCACGTTGTCACGCAGCAGGCGCACACCGGCAGACCGGCGGGCGACGCCTTCGGTCACCAGGCAACCAGCAACCTTGCCAACACCTGAAACCTTGAAGACTTCCTTGATCTCGGCATAACCGATGAACTTCTCTCGGATCTCGGCGCTCAGCAGACCAGAGGCTGCCGCTTTGACGTCGTCGACCAAGTCGTAGATCACCGAATAGTAACGGATTTCGACGCCTTTCTGGTTGGCCGTGTTGCGGGCTGATGCGTTGGCACGAACGTTAAAGCCAAACACTGGCGCGCCGGATGCTTCGGCCAAACCGATATCGGTTTCGGTAATGGCGCCCACGCCCGAGTGCAGAACGCGCACGCGCACTTCGTCATTGCCGATTTTCTCCATCGCCTGAACGATAGCTTCGGCTGAACCCTGAACGTCCGCCTTCATCAGGATCGGAAGTTCCGTGACGCTCTCGTCTTCCTTGGCCTTTTGCATCAGCTGCTCAAGTGTCGTTGCAGCACCTGCCGCGGCACGCTTGTCTTTCGCGGCCTGTTCACGGTACTCGGCAATCTCGCGGGCTTGTGCCTCGGTCTCGGTCACGTTCAACACGTCACCGGCCTCGGGTGTGCCGTTAAGACCAAGAACCTCGACCGGTACCGATGGTCCGGCTTCCTGAACGCGCTCGCCCTTGTCGTTGATCAGCGCACGGACTTTACCGTATTGCTCACCCACAACAAAGATATCGCCTTGATGCAGCGTACCTTTTTGAACCAGAACCGTCGCAACCGGTCCACGACCCACGTCAAGTTGCGCTTCGATCACGGCACCCTGTGCTGCACGATCGGGATTGGCCTTAAGCTCCAGAATTTCGGCTTGCAGCGCGATGGCTTCCAACAGCTCATCCAAACCCTGACCGGTGATGGCGGACACTTCTACGTCCTGAACCTCACCTGACATCTTCTCGACGATCACTTCGTGCTGCAACAAGTCGGTGCGCACCTTGTCCGGGTCGGCATCGGGTTTGTCGACCTTGTTGATCGCCACGATCATAGGTACTTCGGCGGCCTTGGCGTGGTTTATCGCTTCGATGGTCTGCGGCATCACCGCGTCATCTGCGGCGACAACCAGAACCACGATATCTGTCACCTGAGCACCGCGTGAACGCATCGAGGTAAAGGCCGCGTGGCCCGGAGTATCCAGGAAGGTCAGCGTCGCGCCACCGTCGGTTTTCACCTGATAGGCACCGATGTGCTGTGTGATAC
>JBPCWT010000238.1:0-4731 GCA_051009255.1 Ruegeria sp.
GGTTTACAACGATCATGTCCGCCGATTTTCCGGTTTCAATCGATCCGATCTCGTTTTCTTTTTGCAAAATGTGCGCACCACCGTAGCTGTAGGCGCGGATGGCCTCGGCCATCGTGATCGCCGTAGCGGGTGCAAAGCGCCTCGTCACAACTTGTTCAATCCCCAGCCAAGGCGACAAAGCCGATACCGTCCAGTCGCTTGCCAGAGCCAGTTCGTTTCCGGCGTCGATCAATTGACGCGCTTGCCAAAGCCGTGAACGCGCGATCGCCTCACCAAGCAAGCCCACGATGGTGTCGTTTAGACCTTCATTGACTTGAAGTTGTGGAGATAGTTCCGCAACGATGCCGAGTTCTGAAAATCGCCCCATATCATCCATCGAAATCTGAATATTGTGTGTTGGTTGGTGTCGTACAGTTGCGTCCGGGTGAGCCGCTTGAGCCGCTTCAATTGCATCCAGAATTTGGTTCACAGCCCGATCGCCAGTGGCATGTGCCATGACAAAAAAGCCTTCCCCCGTCAGGTCCTTGACCAAACCTTTCATTTCTTCCGTTTGATAATACTGGTCTCCGAAGTTGTCCGGGAAACCGGGATATGCTTCGAAATTCCAAGCTTGACGCGACAATTGTGTTCCGTCCAAGAACATCTTGAGGCCCATAGGCCCGACAAGCTCTGTCTCAAATTCACGGGACTTGCGCATTGCGTCGAGTTGTTCTTCTTTCGTCCCCCATTCGTCGAAGCGGTCGTAATCCATCGCGACGCTGATATACATTTGCAGCTCGCCTGCTTGTTCAAGGGTGCGCAAAGCTTCGAGACGATCAAGTGATCCCCCGGCCAGCCGCGTCGCTGTAAACCCATTGCTATGATAGTCCTGCATCATGGCGCGACCTGCATCTGTCCATTCTTCGACGGTCCTCTCTGGAAGGAATTGGCGCGCGTATCCCATGGCGAGTTCGCGGATCGTACCGGTTGGATTCCCCGCGTCGTCGCGCAAAACCACCGCTCTTGGATCAAGTTCCAGATCGGGATTATCGAAGCCCATGATTTCCAGCGCTTTGGTATTCAGCCATGCGCTGTGGCCTGACTGGTCCACCAGATAAACCGGCCTATCGGGAACGATTTCATCCAGCCATGCCGCTTCGGGCGCATCTTCCGGGAACATCCCTGGTGGCCATGTTTCGCCGGTTATCCACTCATTGTCAGAATTTGCATCTGCATAATCCTTGACTGATTGCAGCAACGCTTCCCGAGAACTGGCGTCAAGCACCAGCCAATTCTGTCTTGTGTAAAGTGCACTGAAACCATGCGTGTGGGCGTCAACCAGTCCCGGCAGCACAAACTGACCGTTCAGGTCGATTACCTCTGTACCACTTCCTGCATGAGCCATGGCATCATCATGGCTGCCAACCGCAACAAAAATACCGTTTTCAATCGCTACGGCATCTGCCCAAGGCGCGTCCGAATTGACCGTGTAGATCTTACCATTTGTGAAAACCATATCCGCATCCTGCGCGGCGGCAACACTCAATGATGCAACAATGAATGCGATGGCAATAACGACGCTGCGCAGCATCCGGAAACCTCTCAAAAAAATTGTTTAAGCAAAGTCTAACGCCCCGGTCGGAAAGAACCAACAAATTGAATGATTACATGAATATCGGCCGAGTTTCACTGATCAGCGGTCAGGTTGTCCGCAAAACAGTTTTCGCTCGGTTTGTGGCGGTATTTGCTATGGTTGAAAACAGCCATTCACGAAACACCCCTCGTTTCGCTAAGCCTCAAACACAGGCCGGACGTTTAAACGCCACTCAGCGAACGGCGGCATAGAGCCCGTTGCATCCGTCGCGAGGGGTAGACAGCAGGCGTTTGCGACCAGATGGGTCATCATCAGCTTTTGGTTTCCGCGAACATTCGTGGTTGCACTATTTCTACCTTCGCGTGCGTGGTTTCCTGGTGTAGGTAAGAACGGTGGGACGTCAGGCCGGGTTTCTGGAAAGCACCCAATATTTCGAGAAAAGGTTAAAAACAATGTTTCCAATTGCAGATACATTGGCTCCGGCACTTCTGTCGTATCGTGGCTCGATTACAGATCCCAACCGCTGGTCGACTTGGCATCCACGGCTAGGCGATATCCTTATCTGCACACCGCCAAAAAGTGGAACGACGTGGACCCAAACAATGGTGGCTATGTTGATCCATGAAAAATCCACCCTTCCAGAAGCCGTGCACGTTATGTCGCCGTGGGTCGATGCAAATCTTGGGGTTCCAGCAAATGAGGTAGCAGCAGCGCTCGCCCGACAGAACAAGCGGCGGGTGGTCAAGACACATACGCCAGCTGACGGTTTTCCACTTTGGGACGGAGTGAAAGTAATCTCAGTTTATCGCCATCCCCTCGACGTTTTCTTTTCGCTCCGCAAACATAACGCAAATGTTAACGAACCCGACGGCGATGAACCCATGTGCTGGCCTCTCGACAAGGCCTTTCGATACTTCATCGAAGAAGACGCATATCTGGACGATTTTGATCGCGACAAGCTTGCAACTGTGACACGTCATTATTCGCAAACCGTACTGTCTGGCCGGATCCCTAATCTGAAGACACTCCACTATGCGGATCTGCTCCAGAACAGCCATCGCGCTGTTGAAATTGTTGCCAATGCCGCTGAAATTGACGTGAGTGCGAAGGTAATTGAAGATGTGGCTAGTGCCACGTCCTTTTCGTCGATGAAGTCGAAGGCGGCGGAGTATGCACCCGTTGGAGGCACCGGGTTCTGGAAGTCCGATGCCAAATTTTTTGACTCCGCATCTTCGGGCAAATGGCATGGCGTTCTTTCAGACGATCAGGTCAATGCATACAGTGCCCGGCTAAAGGAATTGGTGCCAGACGACGCGTCCCGGGCTTGGCTGGAGTTCGGCAATGCAGCAACCAGCCGGCAGCAGGGTTAGGTTTTCCTGCTTCAATCGTTACAGGTGACAGTGTGTTTCTGCATGCGCCGACACGATTTGGCAGGGCCGCCATAAATTCCTTGGGAACTCTCGATGTTTGAAACTTCCAATAAGATTGTTGCCGCAATTCCTGCAACCAAACCCCAGCAGAGAAATTCGAAGCCTATGTTGCAGCGATCGGTTGAATCGGCAGCGCCAACCGGACAGGCCGACAATTCTATGATAGGCTGGCATAACAAGCGGCTTTCCGTGCCAAAGAACTGGCGAGAGCATATTGGGCTGAGGGGCAACCGATGCCAAAAATAACGCGATACACTGGCAACACGACCGACTTGACCGCAGTTAACATTGCGGAACTAGGCGCACGGATGGTGGGCGAACTCCTTTTGCCGGACGACTCTGGTTACGACCAGGCCCGCACAGTCTGGAATGCCGCGATTGACAAGCGGCCTGCGATCATTGCGCGTTGCGCCACCGAGACGGATGTTGTCCACGCTGTACGCTTTGCACGCCAACATGAAATTTTGATTTCAGTGCGATGTGGGGGTCACAATATTGCCGGTAAGGCGGTCGTCGAAAACGGCTTGATGATCGATATGACACCTATTTGCAAAGTTCACGTGGACCAACCAAACAAAATTGCCACCGTTGGCGGTGGGGCGGCTCTGGGTGCACTTGACCACGCGACGCAGCAATATGGTCTTGCCACCACGGCGGGTGTGGTGACGCATACAGGTGTCGGTGGTTTGACCCTCGGCGGCGGCGTCGGGCGTCTTGCCAGGAAATTCGGTCTCGCTTGCGACAACCTGATTTCGGTCGATCTCGTGACAGCCGAAGGTGAACAGATAACAGTCAGCCCAGACAACCATAGTGATTTGTTTTGGGCATTGCGTGGTGGTGGTGGAAACTTTGGCATTGCGACTTCATTCAAATTTCGCCTGCACCACATAGGCAATGACGTATTGTTCGCGGCCGCGACGCACCGCCTGAACAGCGCAACAGAGGCACTGCAACACTTTATGGAGTTTGCGACTTCGGCGCCGAGAGAGGTCACGTCACAGGCAGCCTTTGCCAAGATGGATGACGGAACCGCGGTTGTGAACCTTGGCGCTGTTCATATCGCTCCGCTCGACAATGCCAAGGCGACGTTGGAACCGCTGGTGAAATTCGGGGCTCCAATCGCGACACGGATGGAAATCAGGCCCTACGTTGATGTCCAGGCAGACGCCGATGAACGATTTCCTTATGGGCAGAGATATTACTGGAAAACGCATCTGATCAACAAACTGCTGCAGCCCGGTATCGAAACCCTGATTAACTGCTACGACAAAGTTCCCAATAACCGGTCGATGATTATCCTGCAGCAGTTCGGCGGGGCGGTCCGGGATGTCAAATCTACGGACACCGCTTTTGCAAACAGGGACGCCGAGTTTGACTTCATTCCGGCGGCGGTCTGGCACAAAGGTGAAGACTCCGCTTCACTGGTCGATTGGGTGCGCGATACTTGGCAAGCGATGAAGCCACACTCGTGCGGTGTGTACATGAATGGTCTGGGTGACGGTGATGACGAGCGCCTAAGTGATGCCGTGGGCGCGAATGAGGCCCGGCTACGCAAAGTCAAAGCACGCTACGATCCAACCAATTTCTTCCGCTTGAACACCAACATCGTTCCCGCTGAGTGAACCTCATCTGCCAAACGCATTCTCCAGCGCAACTGACTGCGTAGGACGACCTATCGGACAGCGCCCTTGGGCTGCATGGTATAGGTAGAGCAAAGATTGCGATGGA
>JBPCWT010000239.1:0-4973 GCA_051009255.1 Ruegeria sp.
CTCTTCCAGAAATGTCTGAAAGGCGCTGTGCAACCCGTTGGCATCGTCCGGCAGGTCTTCGGTTTCGGCGATCTTGTTCCATAGAGCAGCCGCGCTGAGCGGTGTTCCGGCAGGAACATCCACAAGGCTTTCAAGCGAGGGCGACAATTCGTTGGAATCATCCTCGGCCAACGGATCGTCTTCGTTTGGTGACTGGGCAGACATCGACAGGACATCAGCGCCGGCCGAAGCCTCAGAATCCGCATCCTGCCCGTTTTCACCGCAGCCCTGATTTTCCTCTTCAGCCATGAATGCAGCAATCGATGAATCTGATACATCGATGGTGGACGCGGCGGGTTCAGGTGCAACCACGGGTGCGTCGTCGGTGTTTGCCAGCTTGCCGCTGACCGACGCCATCAGTGCGCTTGCGTCTGGTTCATCATCATCTGCGTCCGAAATATCAGCTTCGTCATAAGAAGCACCGAGGATGTTCTCGTCTTCGTCCTCATCAAGATTGTCCTCATCGCCCAGATCGGATTGATCGAAGAAAGAGTCGCCATCCGACATTTCCAGAGGGTCGGAACTGCTTTCCTTGAAGAATGAGCGCAGTTCGTCCTCGTTCATGTCATCTGTGTCCAGTTCCTCTGCCGCCGGTGCGTCGGTAACCACCTCGGCGCGCATCCGCTCTGCCGCTTCTGCGGCAATGCGGGCCCGACCGGATTCGTCACTGCGCCTTTCGACACGTGCAGGTCTGACCGGAAAGTTGGTGACGACAGCATCTTCTTGGACTACAGGCACCGCGTCTGCATTTTCGGACATTACAGGGTTCACCAGTTTCAGTGGTGTCGTATCTGTTGATGGCTGATCTAGATTTCCGATGGCGTCCTGCCGGTCTCTGGACGGGCGTACCGGGCGTACCGTTGCGCCGCCCGATTGGCTGTTATTGACCTGATAACGGCCGAGCTGTTGTGCACGCGCATCCATGATGGATTCAGTGATCTCAAGGAAACTGTCGACCATCTTGCCGCCGCCGCTGCGCGACCACAGCTCGGCATCGCCAGACTTGTCGCGGGCAACAATGGCGTCGCGGGCCGAAAACAGTATTGAGCGATTGAACAGGTGACCCGCTTCGCGGTTTACCCGGCGCAACACTTTCTGGCGGTCTTTCAGGTCCAGCGCGTCGGCGCGTGTCACCAGCAGAAGCGAGTTGTTTTGCAACCTTTCCGGCAACGAAACCCAAGTTGCCCGCTCTGTTTCACGCCACGCTTGCGTCGAGTGGGTACACCAGATCACACCATTTGCCTGACCCACGGCGCGCCGCCAGACATCAGTTGAGATCTTGGGGTCGGAAATACCGGGCGTATCGATCAGGTCGACAGCTTCCAGAATGTCGGCTTCCAGATAAATACGCACAAACTGAGCGTCGTTCACACCAAGCTGATCCAATTGGTCCAGTTCAATTTCCCGAACGCTGCCATCGTGACCTTTCACATAAGCCGGTCTGTCGCCGTGGCTGAACCAAACCGGTGGCAGCTGGGTTGCCGTGACTTGCGTCGGCAAGGCTTGCTGCCGCAGCAAGAAGTTCATCAGGGTCGATTTGCCTGCACTGAATTCTCCCATAAGGGCGAAAACGGGCTTGCGGCGAGACCAATGCTCGATGCGTTCCCATTGCCGAGGAGAGACGAAGCGGATTTTACTATTTTTTACCATAACTCTTCTTATGCTGCTTCGATGCTAAGATCTTTGAGGATGTCACCCAGTATTTCGTCGCGGGATTTTTGCGGCTGCATTCCGGCAACCAACGCCGCGCGGCGTTCTGGATCCTGCTCTGCGGATTGCGAGATATTCAGAAGTGTTTCCTGCTGCTCGCGCATGAAGTCCGCCAGAATGGCGCGCATGTTTTCCAGAACAGCGGCAACCTGGTTTTCTTCGATGTCCTTGGTGATCGAGTTGGCCTCGGACGCGATCAGCCGTGTGTAATCGGCTGCATAAGCTTCAAAGCCCTTTCGCTTTTGCCACCAGCGACGCCACCATGTGCTTTGCAAGTCCAGCGCGATGGTCCGCCCGATGCCAAGCGGGGGTGGAACCCGCGGCACGATGGGTGCCTCGATACTGAATTCGCCCAGATGGTTGCCCAGAATCTGGTGATAAAGCGTCTCGATCTCGGTCGCGGCGGCTGTGTACAGCGCACCTGCCTCTTTCCGCATGTTGCGGGCAAAGCTAAAGTATGCGGCCTTTTGCAAGGTACGCAAACCAGCCGGATCATATTGCCATGTGCCCTGTTCGCCGTTCATTTCCAGGTGGGCGATCAGTGAATCCGTTGCACGTTTCACAAAGTTGTTCTCAGCCGACGTTAATCGTTCCAGAACCTTTTCCCGCAGCGCCACCGATAGCGCGGCCACCTTTTTTTCATACTCTGCCGAGACTTTTGCCACGGCCTCTTCCGGCGTGACGCCGTCAAGGTCGCGGATCACGCCTTCGCCTTCGGACAAATTCTTGGCCACGGCGGTGGCGCGGATCTGGCTGGCGACGTTCCGGGCGCGGTGCCGGACTTTGTCGATCAACCGGTTTCCTGCGCCTTCGGCAATGCGCTCGTTCATCGCCAACAGCAGATCAGGCAAGCCCGAGAGCGCCCAGATCTTGTCCAGCGACGGTGCCTGGTCGCCAAAACCGGCAGCCAGATAAAACGTGTTGAGCGCCTTACGGGAATCTTCGGTCAACAGATCAGGATTCCCGGTCAGCGCGGCCTCTGCCCACAGGGCACTGCCGAACACGACGCTGGTATTGGTGTCGATGTTGTTCTGCTTCAGCGTATCCTGTACCCGGTCACGGATTTCAGGAACTTGACTGACAGGATCGGACAACTCGTCAATTCTGTTGATGAACAGGATAATCTGACGGTTTTCGAACTGCGCGATGATCCGCATCAGCGCCATATCCATCGTGGTCAAAGCCTGACTTGCCGCCAGTACGACAATACACACTTCGGACCCGCGTAGGCTGCGCAGCGTTATCTGCTCGCGTACCATGAAGGTATCGTTCACGCCGGGCGTGTCGCAAAGTTTCAGCGAAATCGGATACTGCGGGATGTCCATATACAGTTCTGCCGACTTGGTCACATCGGCAAACCGGCCCGTTTTGGGATCGATATCCGGGTCATCCTCGTCACCCAGACAGACATAGCGTTGGACCAGTTCCTCGTCGAAATAGTCGTATTGATGGCTTTGACCCAGAATCAGGTCGAAATGCTTGCCCAAACGCTCTTCGGACTTGGCCTTCATCTGGGCGATCTGATGACGGATATCCTCCATCTCGTCATCGGCCCCTGCCCTGTTGGCCAATTCACCCAAACGGCCGCCGCCGACCATCAGGTTGTCCCATTCTTCCTGCTCGAAGAAGGTAAATTTAGATTTCATATCGCCCGGTGGACGGGCGTTGATGTTCAGCGTCGTAACCACCGATGTCCACGGGTTTACATCCGAAGGCAACAGACCGGGGCGACCAGACAGAATATTCACAATCGAAGATTTACCGGCCTTGACCTGCCCTACCATGGTCACGCTGGCGGAAAAATTTTCCATCTTGGTCTTTAGCGTTGCCAGTCGTGCCGAGGATCGCGCGTCGGCCACCTCTGTCAGTTGGTCAATCTGTGCCGTCAACGCGGACATGGCCGAAGTCATCGGCGCAAGTGCCTCGTTTCCAACGGACAAAAGGTGATCGTTTCGCGCCATTGTCAGCCTCCGGTACCAGTTGCGACAATCTGTTCTTGGGATACGCCCGCCAATTGTTCGACGGGAACGCCGGACAGCGCATCAATCCGGGAAATCAGCTCTATCGCGTTTCCAAGAATTGCGGCTTCAGCGCCGGGTTCTATTGATTCATATGCGTTGGAATCTGCCAGTACCTCGATCGAACTGAAACGGTCCCCGTTTTCCAGACAAGCGACTCGGCGCCCGGTTGGAAAACCGTCCGATTTGTTCTGAGGAAGCGGCATTTTGGCGTTGGCCAGAAGATACAGATCGCCAGAATGAGTTTTGAGCGAAATCCCGAAACCGGTGTCCGGGTATTTCGTGTTGAGTGATTTGAGTTCCCCGATGAAACTCTCGCGAGCAAGGGTGATGGCCTCTTGCTCCGAAGCAGCAGTTTGAAGGTGGTCGGTCACGATGCGAACCTTTTATTAGGAGTTGAGCGGGAACTGGTACAGCGCCTAAGTGGCGAAAAAGACTCATTAACTCCTTGCCGAATAGAATTACCCATAAGGCGGTCTTAATTTGTCCCGAATGAGATTTTTTGACGTTTGAAATATGGCGGAAGTGTGTTGGTGGGGCCTGAAAATCCTCAACCTAATCGTGTTTGCGGCATTGCAAAGTTGATGGATATGCGGCTGCATTTGAAGGGACAGAAAGAATTGAAGCGGTAAGTTCATGTCAACGCTCTCATTCGCACTCAAATGTGAGAAAGAGACAGAACTTGCTTAGATATAACGATAAAATTAGAGTTTAACGAAGCTTCGAGCGATGGTTGAGTAATCAAAACCGGAGCATTCGGAACAGGTGATGCCGCGCCAAGGGAGTAAAATTTCCCCTCTCCCACGCTGCGCTTCGCGCATGGGCCCGCGCCTGAGTTCAATGTTAGCGTGTTTAAATTCTGTTGAATTGGAAATTAACTGTATCCAATTTGTCAACAATTGGTTTGTAAATTATGACAGAATTAAACGTGGGTAATAGAGATTATTACAATATTCATTTTTGTTTACTGTAAGATTCACAACCCAAAACTGGTGTTTTCTTTTCAACATCAATGAGTGAATCATTGATTCTGAATCCACGACGGCAGCGCCCGAGGCGTGACGCGGGCGCGTTGGCTGAGTTCTCGGACTGTTTCAAACCGGGACTCAATAAACTTTGGCATAGGCATATTTTCCCTCTCGCACTCCACTGCAAGCTTTGCTATGCAGCGCGTCATTCCGGTGCGGTGGCACCGTCGTGCGGGTG
>JBPCWT010000240.1:0-5573 GCA_051009255.1 Ruegeria sp.
CCGGATATCCGGATGATCCGCATCCAGTTTTCCGGTCGCAGAATCAAGAAAGTACCCGCCTTCTGTGATTGTCAGTGAGACGATGCGGATTGCCGGGTTCGACATTTCTCGAACAAGCGCGGCATTCCCTTCCTCGATCGGCAGATAGTCGACCATCGGTCCGATAATCTCGGCGGAACTGCCCGAAGGATCAAGCTCGATCAATGTGGTCAGACAGTCCTGCGACACAAGTTTATCACGCATTACCGCATCATATGGTCGAACACCCGCGCCGATTATGGCCCAATCCTGTGCCTCGCCCAGTTGCATCAATCGGTGAAGATACCACGCCTGATGGGCGCGATGGAAATTTCCAAGGCCGATATGCAAGATACCCGGCGTTAATTGTGAACGATCATAGGCAGGCCGCCGGATTTGACCGGGAAGCTGATACAAAGTTTCGTTTGAAAGTTTCAATGCCGTTGGCTCCTGCACCGTATCTTCCATCAACTCATCCATTGCCCGCCGTCGACGTTGTAAGTCTGGGCAACGATGTAGTTTGCCTCGTCGCTTGCCAGAAACACCGCCATACCGGCCAGATCTTCGGCTTGGCCCATCCGTCCAAAGGGAACAGCCTCGCCCACTTCTTTTTTCTTTTGGCCTGGCTTCTTGCCCTCTAGTTCGGCAAATCGGGCATCCACGCCATCCCAGTGATCGCCATCAACAACGCCCGGAGAGATGGCATTTACATTGATCCCGTGCTTGATTAGGTTCAGCCCCGCAGATTGCGTAAGGCTGATAACGGCTGCTTTGGTGGCGCAGTAAACGGCCACCAATGGTTCGCCACGTCGGCCAGCCTGACTTGCCATGTTGATGATCTTGCCACCACCACCACGCGCGATCATGTGCCGGGCTGCTGCCTGCATTGTGAACAATGTACCCGCAACATTTATTTCGAATGCTCGGCGATAGTCGTCGCGGGTAATTTCGGTAATCGGTGCTGCAGTAAAGATCGCGGCATTGTTGATCAGAATATCTACCTGCCCCAATTCCGTGACCGTGCTGGAAACTGCAAGTTCGATGCTGGATTGCGAGGTAACGTCCAACTCAACGGCGATGGTCGTGCCGCCCAGATCACTTGCGGTGCGCCGTGCTGTGTCAACGTCGATATCGGCTATGGCAACGCTGGCTCCTTCGCGCACATATGCTTGCGCAAATGCCTTGCCGATTCCTCGGGCAGCGCCAGTGATCAGCGCAGATTTGCCAGCCAATCGCTTCATTTGATGCGTAGCCCATCCGCGTCAAAGCGGTGCAGTTGGGCCATGTCTGGTGTCAGGAAAACCTTGGCACCGTAGCTGACAGTCAGTTCTCCGCCTGCGCGAACGGTAAGGGGATCGTCGAACGCATCGCATTGCACGTGAAAAAACGTGTCTGATCCAAGATGTTCGGACACCCCGACGGTTCCTTCCCATATACCTTCGGCCTCGGAAATGGCCAGATGTTCGGGACGGATGCCTATGGTGTGGGCGTTCTGCTTATCTGCTTCGGCGCCGGTCAGCAGGTTCATTTTGGGCGATCCGATAAAACCCGCAACAAACACGTTGCGCGGCCTTCGGTATAATTCCAGCGGGCTGCCAACCTGTTCGATAACACCGGCCTGAAGAACGACGATCTTGTCGGCCATTGTCATGGCCTCGACCTGATCGTGTGTCACGTATACCATCGTCGTGTTCAGTCGTTTGTGCAGCTCGGAAATCTCAAGCCGCATTCCTACGCGCAGGGCCGCGTCCAGGTTCGAAAGCGGCTCGTCGAACAAAAACGCCGCAGGTTCGCGCACAATTGCCCGACCGATGGCAACACGTTGACGCTGTCCACCTGAAAGTTGCCCGGGACGGCGATCAAGATAGTCTGTCAGGTTCAGCGCGGCGGCCGCACCTTCGATCCTGCGCTCCTGCTCTTCAGCCGACAAGCCCGCCATTTTCATCGGAAAGGCGATGTTCTTGCGTACCGACATATGAGGATAAAGCGCGTAGGACTGAAACACCATTGCCAACCCGCGCTTGGCGGGCGGGATGTTCGTGGCATCATCGCCGTCTATTCGGATCGTTCCGGATGTGATGTCTTCGAGACCGGCAATCAGGCGCAACAAGGTGGACTTGCCGCATCCCGATGGACCTACGAACACCGTGAACTCGCCATCGGCAATCGTCAGATCCAGCGGTGGAATTACTTCGACATTGCCAAAAGTCTTGGTGACATTTTCAAGTTTGATCTGTCCCATTTTCGTCTTCCTTATTTGACCGCGCCGAAGGTCAGGCCACTGACCAGTTGTTTCTGGCTGAACCAGCCAAGGATCAGGATGGGCGCGATGGCCATCGTCGAAGCCGCGGAAAGCTTGGCAAAGAACAGGCCTTCGGGGCTGGAGTAGCTTGCAATGAACGCCGTCAGCGGTGCCGCGTCGACTGCTGTCAGGTTGAGCGTCCAGAACGCTTCGTTCCATGCGAGGATAAAATTCAACAGCACAGTGGATGCGATACCGGGTATCGCCATCGGCGTCAGGACGTACAGGATTTCTGCCTTGAGCGTTGCACCATCCATACGAGCCGCCTCGAGGATTTCTCCGGGAATTTCCCGGAAATAGGTGTAGAGCATCCAGACGATGATCGGCAGGTTGATGAGCATCAGTACAACCACCAGCCCTGCGCGGCTGTCCAGCAATCCCAGTTGGATAAACAACAGGTAGATTGGATACAGAACGCCCACAGCCGGAAGCATTTTCGTGGACAGCATCCACAGCAGGATATCCTTGGTGTATTTAGACTGAACAAACGCCATCGACCATGCAGCAGGTACCGCAATGATGACACCCAGAATGGTCGATCCGCCTGCGATGATGACCGAGTTCCAGAGGAACCGCATGTAGTCAGAACGTTCCTGAACAATGGCGTAATTTTCTAACGTCCAGTCAAAGTTCAGAAAGATTGGCGGGCTCGCGATTGCCTGTGCCTCGGTTTTAAAGCTGGTCAGGATCGTCCAGAGGATCGGAAAAAAGATCAGCAATCCGACAGCCCAGGCAAATGCCGTGTTGATCGTTTTGCGTTTTACGGTGACGGCGCGGGTCATGGCTTTATCTCCTCACGCGTCCAGGTTCTTACCGACGATGCGCATCAGGAAGAACGCAACGATGTTGGCAAGAATGATTGCATATACCCCGCCGGCAGAGCCGAGACCGACATTCTGACTTTCCAGCACTCGCTGGAAGATCATGTAGGTCAGGGTACGGGTTCCAAAGGCGCCGCCGGTGGTGACGAAAATTTCGGCAAAAATCGACAGCAAGAAGATTGTCTGGATCAGGATCACGATCGTAATCGCGCGGCTGAGATGCGGCAGGATGATATAGAAAAACCGCTTCAGCGTCGGGGCACCGTCCATTTCGGCTGCTTCCAGCTGTTCACTGTCAAGCGATTGGATCGCTGTCAGCAGGATCAGCGTCGCAAATGGCAGCCACTGCCAGGAAACGATGATGACGATTGATATCATGGATGCTTCGGACAGCCACGAAATCGGATCGGCCCCGAAAAAGCGCCACAAATGCGCAAGCAATCCGTTTACGGGATCCATGAACATGTTTTTCCAAACCAGCGCGGAAACGGTCGGCATGACAAAGAAAGGTGCGATAACAAGGATGCGAACAACGCCCTGACCCCACATGGGTTGATTCAGAAGCAATGCCAGAAAGACTCCCAGAACAACTGTTATGGCAAGAACGCCACCAACAAGCACAAGCGTTGCCTGTACGGCAGGCCAGAACGAACTGGACGAAACAAAGCGTACGTAGTTTTCGAAACCTACCCAGCCAAGATCACCACCGCGCAGCGGCAGGTACTTCTTAAAGGAAAAGTAGAGCGTCATCGTCAGCGGCACGAGCATCCAACCCAGAAGAAGGATCACTGCGGGTGCCATCATCATGCGTGCGACGGATCGTGAATGTTGAGTAGCCATGACGCAATACCTCTCTGTTCAGGCGTAACTCAGCCTGCGAGAAAAACGCGAGTTGTGGAAGTGGGGAGCGGGTAGGTAGGTATCTACCCACCCGCTTGGGAGGGAGCCTCAGTAACCTGCGGCTTCCATCTCTTCAACGGTGAAGGCCTGCGCTTTGGCAAGAGCTTCTTCAACCGTTTGCTGTCCTGCATAGACTGCCGAGAATTCTTGGCTGACCTGCGTCGCAATACCCGCGAATTCTGGGATCGCTGCGAACTGGACGCCAACATATGGCACCGGATCAACCGTTGGGCTGTTCGGATCAGCCGAAAGGATCGAATCCAGGGTCATCTTGGCAAAAGGCACCTTCTGGTACTCTGGGTTTTCATACAGCGAGGTGCGTGCACCCGGCGGTACGTTTGCCCAACCTTCTTTTTCAGCCACGAGTTCGATGTAGTCTTTCGAGGTTGCCCACTCGATGAACTGCTTGGCGGCATCTTCTTGCTGTGTACCTGCAGGAATTGCCAGCGCCCATGCCCAGAGCCAGTTCGAACGCTTGCCCAGACCCGTATCAGGTGCCAGTGCAAAGCCGACCTTGTCAGCCACGGTTGAATCGTCGGGGTTGGTCACAAATGACGCGGCAACCGTTGCGTCGATCCACATACCGCATTTGCCCTGTTGGAACAGAGACAGGTTTTCGTTAAACCCGTTTGTGGCATACCCTGCGGGGCCGGACTCGTTCATCATGCCGACGTAGAAGTTGAGCGTATCAGCCCATGCAGGCTGATCGAACTGAGGTTTCCAGTCTTCGTCGAACCAGCGCGCACCGAAAGAATTGGACATCGCAGTGATGAATGCGCCGCCTTCTCCCCAACCGGCCTTGCCGCGCAGGCAGATACCGTTGATTTCGTTGTCACGATCAGTCATGGCAACTGCCGCTTCGCGGATGAACTCCCATGTCGGCGCTTCTGGCATTTCCATACCAGCAGCTTCCATCAGATCAGCGCGATACATGATCATCGAGCTTTCACCATAGAACGGGGCAGCGAACAGCGTGCCGTCATGGCTCAGGCCGCCAGACATGGCGGGCAGGATGTCACCGACATCGTACTCTTCCGACAAACCGTCCAGCGGAACTAGCCAGCCGTTCGCACCCCAGATCGGCGTTTCGTACATGCCGATTGTCATGATATCGAACTGACCGCCCTTGGTTGTGATGTCAGTGGTAACGCGCTGGCGCAGCACGTTCTCTTCGAGTGTGACCCACTCAACGTCAATGCCGGTATCTGCGGTGAACTGATCCGTATAACCCTGCATCCGGATCATGTCGCCGTTGTTTACGGTCGCGATTGTGATGGATTGTGCGTGCGCTGCTGCCGTTGCGACAAATGTCAACGCAGTCGCCGCTCGAAGTGCGTTCATTAAATACATCCCTGTCCTCCCTGAGCTTGGATGTCGTGCAGGCAGGATAGATTGAATCTTATCGCGGCGTCAATAAAAACTTTACGCGCGTTAAATTTTAGTCAGGCGGAATCCCTCAATACAAGCCTTGCCGGGAACAGTGTTTCGGTCCGCGTGCCAAATTCTCCACCGCTTTCAATAAGTTCAAAGAG
>JBPCWT010000241.1:0-5294 GCA_051009255.1 Ruegeria sp.
GAACAGTCTGCCCCTCGGCTGCAGCCTTGATTAGGCGGGTGTCAAACTGCGGTTCAGAAAAGGCGCATTGGATGCCTTCATCGCCAATCAGGTCACGCATTGCCGACAACCGGGCAGGTCCGGGCGCACTGGCGTCACCAAGGCTGACAGTGCCTGATGACTCCATGTCAAACCGCTTTTCAAAGTATTGGTAGGCATCATGAAAGGTAATGAACTTTTGATTTCGCATCGGCGTCAGGTCAATAGTAATGCGGGTCTGTAACGCTGCGAATTCGGCTTCAGCAGCAGCTGCATTTGAACGATAGGCATCGGCGTTGTCGGGATCGATTTCGACCAGAGTCTCGGCAATATACTTCACCCAAGTCCGCGCATTTTCTGTGTCTAACCACGCATGCGGGTCAATACCTTCGTGCCGGTGACTGTTTTCACCTTCCGCGTGGTCGACTTCTGCGTGCTCATAGTGGTCATCTTCGTCATCATGATCATCATGTTCGGCATGGTCTTCCGATAAATCCCGAAATTGATGCAAGTTGGTGCCATCAACGTCCAACAATTCGACATGAACAGCATTTTCCGCCAACGAAGACAGCGGCTTGGGCATCCAGGGTGTTAGCTCTTCGCCAATCCAAAACACGACATCCGCGGATTGCAGCGCACGCGCCTCGGACGGGCGCATCGAATGATGATGCGGGGAAGAACCGGCAGGAACGACAAATTGCGGCTCTGCCACCCCTTCCATAACCCGGGCAACCAACGAATGAATCGGTGCAATGTCTGCCACGACATTCGGGGCTTCGGCTGATGCCGAACCAGCAAGTCCGGCAAAACCCGCGCACATGAAAAACCTTAGCATCAGAACCTCTGAATGATATGTTATTACATCTCTCACGCTTGATATGACGCACGTTATAACATATCAAGCCAAAAATTCGGTGGAGCATTTGATGAGCACGGTAGGTTTCCGGCAACACGATCACAGCCATTGCGTCGCTACAGCTCTGGCGAACGCAGAAGAAAAATGCGCGTCTCTCAAGTTGCAGTTCACGCCCGTTCGGCGCCGTGTCCTGGAAATTTTATTGGAAAAGCATCATGCTATGGGTGCGTATGACATCCTGTCAGTTCTTTCCGCCGAAGGCATGGGATCACAACCACCCGTCGCTTATCGCGCTTTGGATTTTCTGGTTCAGCATGGTTTCGTACACCGCATCGAGCGTATGAACGCCTATACCGCTTGCGCCCATCCAGATCACGATCACGCCCCGGCATTTCTGATCTGCCGTTCCTGCAAGACAGTCGCCGAAGCTGAAACGGAACTTACCCAAGGCCGTCTTGGCACAGCGGCACAGATGTCTGGGTTCAAGATAGAACGGGTTGTTGTTGAGGCCGAAGGTCTGTGCCCTGACTGCCAGAAAGGCAACGCATGAAAAATCCGGTTGTTTCCGTCTCTGATCTTTCCGTTCGCCTTGATGGGCGGCTCATACTGGAAAACGTGAACGTCGAGATTTCGGCGGGAGAAATCGTAACCATCGTCGGGCCTAATGGATCGGGAAAATCAACATTTCTACGAACCTTGATCGGTGCAACTCCTTTATCCAGTGGCACTGTTACCCGCGCGACAAAGCTGCGTGTTGGCTATGTTCCGCAAAAACTGGCACTGGACGCTGCATTGCCAATGACAGTTCAGCGATTTCTTGGCCTGCCAAGACGCATTTCCGAAACAGACGCAATCAATGCCCTGGAATTGGCTGGTGTCCCTGACCTCCGCCATCGTCAAATGACCGATCTTTCGGGGGGGCAATTTCAAAGGGTTCTTCTTGCCAGGGCGCTGTTGGAGCGGCCGCAGCTTTTGCTGTTGGACGAGGCGACCCAAGGTCTAGATCAACCCGGGGCGGCAGCTTTTTACCAGCGAATTGAACAAGTTCGTCAGGAACTCGGATGCGCCATTGCAATGGTCAGCCATGACCTGCATGTGGTCATGGCCGCGTCCGATCGCGTTCTTTGCCTGAACGGACATATCTGTTGCGAAGGATCCCCGCAGATGGTTGCGGACGCGCCAGAGTATCGCGCCCTTTTCGGGAGTGGCACCAAGGGAACAATGGCTTTGTATCAGCACCGCCACAGCCATTCGCACGATCATCACCATCACGAACACGACAAGGCGCAGTGATGCTGGATGATTTCATGATCCGTGCGGCCTTGGCCGGATTGGGTGTTGCAGTTGCCACTGCGCCCTTGGGGTGTTTTGTCGTCTGGCGCCGCATGGCGTATCTGGGCGAGGCCACAGCCCATGCCGCAGTATTGGGCGTGGCTTTGGCGCTCAGCTTTTCTCTACCCCTTCTTCCGGCCGTCATCTTTGCTGCGCTCGCGATGGGCCTGGCCGTGACGTTGTTCCGTGGTCGCGGCTATGCAATGGACACCTTGTTGGGGGTAATGGCGCACACTGCATTGGCAGCAGGGATGGTCGCTGTGGCGATGTTGTCGGACGTTCGGCTGGATCTAAACGCGTTTTTGTTTGGGGACATACTGGCAGTTTCCCGTTCGGACCTGGTGACGATCTGGGTCGGCGGCATGTTGATCGTTGCAGTGATGGTTTGGCGCTGGTCGGCGTTGCTGATATCGACGCTGAATCCGGATCTTGCGCATGCGTCCGGCGTTGATCCCAAACGCGAAGAGCTGTGGTTGACGCTTGCCATGGCACTAACCGTTGCAGTGGCGATCAAAGTCGTCGGAGTTCTGCTGATAGCCGCGATGTTGGTAATACCCGCAGCAGGGGCCAGACCGCTTGTACGTACGCCGGAAAGCATGGCGTTTGTCGCCGCCGCCATAGGGGCGCTTGCGGCATTGGGTGGGCTGGGCGGTGCCTTTTTGGCGGATACGCCGGCGGGGCCTAGCATTGTTTGCGCTGCGGCGTTGATCTTTGTCGTGTCAGCTATTCTCGGGCCCCTAACAAAACGGCGCTAGGAATTTCTCAAAACACTGGTTTGCGCCTGGCAAAGATGCTAGCGAATCCGGCATCGAGCACTGATGGAGAGTATCATGATCCGCGCAATTCTGATTGGGTTGGCCCTTTTCACCGTGTCGGCCTGTGAAACCGCCAAAGGCGCTGGCCGCGATATTGGCAAAGCGGGCGACGCTATACAGGGCGTCGCGACCGACGTGCAGTCCAAATTCTGATGTGACGACGTATATTGTGACCATATTGCCATAAACCGCAATATATCGGTTGAATTACTACGACAACGCAGGTAGTTTGTCGCTACAGGTGCATGGACGCGGCACTGCATATCTGACACTTGAACGGGGTTCTTTTGCAACGCAAAAGAACCCCGTTCTCCCTTTGGGCAGGGTGAGTGGTAGCCTGTATGAATTTGGGGTCGTGCGAAAAAAGGAAAAGGCGTCAGGTGCGCGGACGCGGTCCTTGCATGCAACCTTGCGGATGCTCCTGACGCCTTGCCGGTCCGGGTTACGCTAGGGCATCCCGATCCAGTTGCCTCGGCCCCGAGGGAACCTCAGCCGCCGCAACGTTCCCGAAGGTTCGCTACGACCACCACACCAAACCCGAAGGTTCTTTGTGGCTGCTACGTTGCACCCGAAGGTCTAAACGCAGCGCACATCAACCGTTTTGTGATGAGGACCACTCGTTTCAGATACAAGATCCAACTCGACTGATCATCAACCGGTAAGCCTTTGCGACCAAACACAAATCCTAAGACTTGCCCTTTACCACTCTGACCCCCTGGCCTTTGTGCCCCGCCGCTTTTCCGAAGAGCCGCTGCGGTAAGGACACATTTGCACCAGTCTCAAACTGGAACAAGAAAAATGCACTGCAGCATGAAAATTAGTCGGGGATAAAATGTTGATATCCGATGGGAAAGCGTTGTGGATAACTCCGAAAATCACGCGAATGTGATAGGTTGGACGCGGAAAACTTTGGGCGCTAACTTTTTGCCCGGAACCCGCATTTTTCTGCACCTGCAAAGGTCTGCGAACGGCGGATTAGGCCCGAATTGGGGAATTCGTACAAGAATCACACCCCCAATCTTACGAATCGTACAACACCGGAGACCCCAAAATGCGCTGCACAATCACCTATGCCCGCGACCACCTTGGCGCGCTGACCATCCGCGCACAGGACCCGCGCGAGGTGATCGTGCTGACGCGGTACGAAAAACCGGTGGCCGCGCTGGTGTCGATTGCCGAGGCACAGCGCATCTGGGACCTGGAGGCCGACGGATCGGTCGGATGGAAACACCCCCTGAGCGGCCTGCGCGGTCGCTGGTCAAGGGGGCGCAACATCCCCGGCATGGAACCCGGGCCGGACGGCACATATGTCACCGCACGCGAAGCCGCGCTGAAGGTCCGCGAGATCCAGATGACCCGTGCCGAGGAACGCCGCATCCTGACACGCGGTGGTCTGAACCCTGTCGCAGGCGGCGAGGCAGCCGCCCGGCCCGCCCCCCACTGGTGGAGACGTTTGTTTCGTATCTGAGAAGCGCCCGACCCGGCCGGGGATAATAACTCGTCACCTGCCTGCCGCACTCACCTGAACCTCGGCAGGGCATACACTGGATAACCGTCCGGGCCGGAACGCTTCGGTTCACCTGACGGTTCGGAACGGTCCGGTGGATCGTTCATCACCGCAGGCTACGCCAAGGCCCGTCGCCGGTGGTGCGGTGGTGTTGGGCATATAAGTGGTCATGGCATCCCCTGTATTTTCCGTTCGCGCCATTGCTGGCCTGCTGAACAGATTGGGCGGGGGATGGCGGGTTACAACGTAACTAAGGGAAACTTCATGTTTGGTTTAGGTGGGCGTTATGTGTGCGGAGCCCCAAGGCGCAAGCGCGGGATCAACGGGTTTTAGATGTAACGAGGGCAGCGCCGGCCCGAGGGGTGGCGCAACGCGCCGCCCGTTTTGCCGGAGGCAAACCTTCGGTTTGACGGGGGCTGGTCATGCCGTAGGCATGTTGTCAGCATGACGCGGCCCGGTGGTGCCGCCGGGCGGTTTGGGTTGGTTGGCAGAGGAACACTTTATTGGGTGATGGATGTAAATACCCATCCCACGCCTATTTCGAGAGTTGTGTGGGAGAAAACACTTTTAGGTTGCTAAGTTGAAATACTTGCTTCAATCATTGTTTTCCAAAAGACTCGTAGGCAACAAATTGTACATCCCTAACTTTGACAGAGGCGGCGCACTACCCGCATTTATCGGGTCCGATCCCACCGAACCTCGTAGTAGGTCTCCATACAAAGCTGACATATCTTTGTTGGTAACTCACTTCCTGACTTCTAAGGAC
>JBPCWT010000242.1:0-10073 GCA_051009255.1 Ruegeria sp.
AACCTCGCCTTCGGCGTCGTCGGTGTTGGTGGCCTGTCCCAAACGTACCGTGAAAACATACGCCTTTAGCGCATCCGTGATGTAGGGGACGGTTTTGGTCGCCTCAC
Source organism: Ruegeria sp. (assembly GCA_051009255.1). Lineage (GTDB taxonomy): Bacteria > Pseudomonadota > Alphaproteobacteria > Rhodobacterales > Rhodobacteraceae > Ruegeria. The sequence goes on from JBPCWT010000242.1 coordinate 108, forward strand.
CCAAGGCGACAGCCAGAACACCGGTCGCCTCGGGGTCCAGCGTTCCCGCGTGCCCGGCCTTTTTTGCGTCCATCGCCCAGCGGACTTTGTTTACCACCGCGGTCGAGGTCATCCCCGCAGGCTTGTCCACCACCAACCAGCCGGAAATGTCGCGACCCTTGCGTTTACGTCCCATTGAACACCCAGAATTCTGTCAAGGCGCGCGACCTAGCGGATCGGTCGGGCGCTGTCAATTTAGCAGTATGCAAAGATGGCAACAGCCGGTGCACTACTCGGTGTTTTCAACGACGCCCACAATCGGACCCAGCGCAAACCCGACATCTGAACGGTTCACCGATGGCGCATAAATCCGCGAGATGTTTCCGTCGAAAAACAACGCATTCGGTGTGCCCAGCACGTCGCGGAACAGGCTGCCAAACTCGTGGAACGTCACGTAATCGTCCGAGATCGCAAAGACCGCGCGCTTGCCATCATCGCTGGTGCCAACCCCATTTCGAATATAGCGCGAGGTGGAATCAGGCAGAAACCGAGGGTGCAGTTCTCCGTCAATGACCAGCATTGGGCCGGATTGGGTGGCATAGGTACAATCGGGAGTGTCTTCGACAAAGCTCAGCGTTTCGATCACATCGGCCCGCTCGGGCCGGATGCAGAACACCCCGTTGGGCAGCAGCCCGAAATTGCCCGGCCCGGGATTGGCGATAACGCGCATCACCTCTGTACCGTTTTCGACGTAATGGCCGACAGGCGACCGGTCGTCGTGGTACATGCCCGCGTTCATGGCAAAGACCAGTTCCTTGCCTTCTTGCCTGAGGACAGAGTTGACGGATGAGAACTGCCCCAGAATGTCGCCGTCGGCATCATTCAGAAACAGTCGCAGGTTTTCGGCACCGGCGTCCACTTCGCAGACGGTAAAGCGTTTATCCGCATGAGTCAGCTTTCCGCATTCAACAGCGGCTGCCTCGGCAGCCCAAAAAATTGCTGTCAGAACGAGGAATGCCCGCATTAATCCTCCAGATCGCGGCGCACCGCATCCTGATCGAATATGCGCCGCGTATTGTCGAGGCGATCAAAAGTCTCGTCCAGACGAAAACGCAGGTCGGGCGAGAACTTCAGCCCGACCTTTTTGCCGACGACCCGACGCAGCTCGCCCTTGTTGCGGGCAAGCAATGCGATCACGTCTTCCTGACCTTTGCCGCCCAGCGGCAGCACATATGCCGTAGCGATCTTGAGGTCGGGTGACGTGCGCACTTCGCCAACGGTAATCGACAAACGGTTCAGGTCAGGATCATGCACGTCGCCGCGTGCCAGTACGTCCGACAGTGTACGCCGAATGAGTTCGCCAACGCGAAGCTGTCTCTGGGAAGGGCCGGGGCCATCGTGGAATTTATTCTTTGCCATACCCCCGATCTAAGCCCAAACCGAGACTTTGCCAAGCGGCGCCGAACCCGTTAGGAGACTTTGAGCCGAATACAGGAAAGGACCAGCGCAATGACCCACATACCGGGTATCGTCATCACAGGGGCTTCGGGCCGAATGGGACAGATGCTGATAAAAACCGTTACCGACAGCGAAAATGCGCGCCTGGTTGGTGTGGTCGAACGCACGGGTCACGATTGGATTGGTCAGGATATCGGCGAGGCAATGGGCGGTCAGTCGTTGGGCGTTGTTGTGACGGATGATCCGTTAGAGGCGTTTGCCCAGGCGCAGGCCGTGATTGATTTCACCGCCCCAGAAGCGACGCTTGAATTTGCGGCCCTGGCTGCACAGGCGCGGTGTGTGCATGTGATTGGCACCACGGGCATGACCGACGAACAGATATCAGCCCTTGAACCGGCGTCACGCCATGCGGTGATCGTACGGGCGGGCAACATGAGCCTTGGCGTTAACCTGCTGGTACAATTGACGAAAAAGGTTGCGGCTGCGCTTGACGAAGATTTCGATATCGAAGTGATCGAGGCGCATCATCACCACAAGGTCGATGCTCCTTCTGGTACTGCACTGATGCTGGGAGAGGCCGCCGCCGAAGGCCGTGGTGTCAGCCTTGCAGAAGCCTCTGACCGCGGCCGGGATGGGATGACCGGCGCGCGCAAACGTGGTGATATTGGGTTTCACGCAATCCGGGGCGGTGACATCGTGGGCGAACATGATGTCTTGTTTGCATCGTCTGGTGAACGGATCGTATTGCGCCATGTGGCGACGGACCGCACGGTATTTGCCCATGGCGCGTTAAAGGCAGCGTTATGGGGGCAGGGCAAGCCGCCCGGTCAGTATGACATGCTGGACGTGCTGGGCCTTTAACCCTGACAATCGGTTCTTTTGTGTTTTGCGTCTGGTCTTCAAAGCACCGGACCGGTTTAGACGTTCCTGATCTTGTCCGCCCATAGGGGGCAAGACAGGTAGACTCCGAATTCCTTTCCGATATCTGCGCTGACCCGCGCATGAACACGGCCCTGACGGTCAAGGAATCGTTGATCGTCACCGACCGGGAAAATCCCCTCGTGCCAAATACCGGGATGAATGTAGAGCCCGCGTGAGCCGTCACACCAGAATGCCACAACATTGTCAGGTGTCAGATTGTCACCGGGCAGGGCGGCGGGCACGACAAAAGGCTTGTTATCCAACGGCCAGAACATCTGCCCGCCATCCGGGTGATAGTTCATGTGCCACAGCAGAACCTGATCGCGTGGTGCCGTCTGCTGATCTGTCCGGGCTTTTTGCGGGTCGGTCGACCAGCCAAGGACATAGTGACCGTTCACAGCCTCGTTTTCACCGTAAAGGACATCGCCCTTCCATGATCCGCTGAACGTACCTTCGACCCATCCACCCTCGTTGCCCGTGCCTTCGTCAATTGGCCGCCACCCCTGTTGCGGCCAGCGAACGATTTCGATTTCAAAACTATCGGGATCCTCGACGAGGCATCCGTACCCCTTGACCGTTTCAGGTGTTGCGCGGATTAACGGCACCTCGTGCCATGGCAGCGATGGTTTTGAACTGGCCTCGAAGATGTACTCGGGCGCGTTCATTCTGCCCTCATATGCTTGTCCGCCATCCTTTGCACCATTGGGGCAAAATGTTCGAACTCGGGCGTTTCCATATCCGCGCGTTTTCCGGCCTCGTCCAGATAGCGCACCTGGATGATTTCCTTGAGGTTGGGGTTCTGTTCGAACTCGGCCAGTTCGTCCGGTGTCATCGGACCGCCCTGAAGTTCCAGCGTATGAACTGATGCCGGCGACAAGCGCGCAAAGTATTCAGGCTTGGTTGCGCACAGGTACCGCTTGGCGGCGACATGGTATTTGACGCAATCGGTAATGACCGTGGGAAAGAAGGGGGCCAGTACCAGTTCGCCCGCATCTTCGTGATGCCGGTCTTCGGTGTCATCGGGGTGATAGGTTCCGAACTCGGACGTGAAATGCCCGATATCGTGAAGAAGCGCCCCGACAATTATCTCTTCGGGCAGTCCGTTCTGCTCGGCAATCGTTGCACCCTGCAACATATGCTGTGCCATCGTCACGGCCTCTCCCAGATATTCTTCGCCACCCCTGCGGGTGAAAATGTCACCGATAAAGGCCACGATGTTTTCCCGCGTCAGGGTTTCAAAATCCGGGTTCATACCGCCGCCTCCTGCTCTGCCATGTTCATTGCCGCCAGCGTGGACAGCAAACCATCCTTGTCCGCATAGCATCCTTGCAACCAACGAGAGCCTGCGCCCGAATAACCTGTGCGCGCATGAAGAACGCGGGTGTTGTCGACAATAAAGCTTTCACCCGGTTCCAGCTTGAACGCAACGCCCATGGCCGGATCGTCGATATACACGGCAAGCTGGCGATAGGCGGCATAGTAGGCCTCCATCTGGTCAAAGGGAATGTCCACAAAGGGCGCCGACGAGCGGTTGTTGAACCGGACGCCAATCAACTGCCCGTCCGGCGAAAGCTCGATCATCGGGCGGCGAGACTGCAGGCAGACGCCGTCGGAACCCTTGTATTCGAACCGCGCCGGATATCCGGCCAGCAGGGCAAAGCCATCGGGGTTGTCACTTCGCAAACGCTCAGCAGCGCGAAACCCGTCAACGACAATTGAATCTCCGCCCTGTGCGGAATTTTCCAGGCAATAGAGGATTTGCAGCGTCGGAACCGGATCGCGATAGGGGTTATCGGTGTGCGCCTGAAGACCAAGCCCGGTAAAGGCCAGATTGTTTGGATTCACCTCGGTCCGGACCTCGAAATAAGGTCCGTAATTGGTCTCGCGCACAAAGCCGAACAGATCGACGACCTTCAACAAGGACTCTGGCTCGATTGGGCCGTTGGTCAGCTTTGCAAAGCCAAACTCGGAAATGGCTGCCAGCCAGTTGCGCTTGGTCGCGGGGTAGGCGTGAACCTTGGCCCAATCTGCGCTGGGCGCGTCAAGACCCCGCTGCCATGTTGTGATGCCGGGGGCTGTCCATCCGGCCTGGCGACTTTGATCGCGGTCATAGATGTGGTCGTACAACCAGTCAGACGGGAAGGTGACGGTTTTGTTCTCGGGTTGAAATGTGACCTGCAGGTGGTCGTTCATAATCTTGGCAGCGCTGATTGCGGTTTCGGCAGGTATATCCCCGATTGTAATCAGCCGCTGGCCGTTACCTGCCGCGCGGGTTTCGGGATCAAGCGCGTTATCGCGCAGCCATATGGCATGAAAACGGGCGCAGGTATCGTCGTTGAATTCCACCGTGACGACAGATGCATCATGCGTGACGTTGCGCGGCATTGGGGGCCTCCTGTTCAGCGCGGCATTGCTTGAGGACATACGCCCGTTGTGGCATTACGACAATTAATCCTTGTATTGGCTTAGGGTTGGAAAATCTAATGGCTAGGAAAAAGGTTGGCCTGCCGCCACTTGACTGGTTGCGCGTATTCGAATCCGCCGGGCGCCTTGGTGGGTTTTCGGCGGCGGCCCGAGAATTTGGGCTGACCCAAGCAGCGGTCAGCCAGCGTATCGGAAATCTGGAATCGTGGCTGGGAAGATCCCTGTTCGTACGAGAGGCGCGCGGCGTATCTCTGACCGTCGAAGGGGAAAGCTATCTGCCCTTGGTACAGCAAAGCCTGCAGGCGTTGGAACGAAACACAGAAGACCTGTTCGGCAAGTCACCGCGCGAATTGCGGGTTGCGGCATTGTCATCTCATATTCGGGCGCTTGTTCTGCCACACCTGTCTGCGTTTCAGGACATGCGACCAGAGATCAGATTGCTAACGGATTCCGTTGCGCGCCGATCCGCCCTGGATGAAGAAAAAACATGGCTGCAAGTCCGATACGGCAAAGGGGCGTGGCCGAGGCGCGAGGCGGCGTTGATTGCACCCGAGGTGTTGGTGCCTATGGCAGCACCGGGCATCGAATGGGGCGCGCCAGTTCTGGAACTGCGCGGTGAACGACCGGGTTGGCGGGATTGGGAGCGTAAAGCAAACCATACCGATGTGCCGACAGCAAAGCTTAGCTTTGATTCAATGGAACACGCACTTAGCGCCGCCAGCCAAGGCTTGGGAATCGCCTTGGGTTCGGTGCCTTTGGCCACTGGCGAACTGATGTCCGGTCATTTGCGCAAGCTTGATCTGCCGGACTTGAAAACCAAAGACGGGTATTGGCTGACGTGGCCCGAGGACAAGGTGCAGTCCAAGAAACAGCGCGCATTGATAGATGGTTTTCTGGGGTGCCTGAAGTCGCGCTGAAGTCCGTTCAGAAATCGATCGCGATGCCCTTTTTTTCCCAATCGCCATATCTGGCAGGGTCCGGACCATCGCGTCCGCCCAGCTCTTTCGGTGCGGATTTTACCTTGGCTTCGGCTTTTTTACGGCGCTCTTCGGCTTCGGCCAATGCGCGTTGTGCTGCCGGTGGAAGGTCTTTCTGGTCGTCGCTCATCGCAGGTTCCTTTTCCGCTCAGGCCTTGATATACGCCCCCGTCCGCCCAAGGCAATGCGGGCGTCAGTCACAGTTTTACGAGGCGGTTTGATGTCAGACAGCGCAACAGCGGCGCGGCGCAGCGCAATTTATCTGCTGGACCAGATTCTGGGAGAGCAGCGTTTGCTGCCCGAATGCATCGCTGCAGGCGCGCTTGATCGTCTTGGCGCGGAAGACCGAGCTCGGGCGCAACGACTGGCAATGGAAACGCTGCGAGGGCTGGAACGCGCGGACCGTTTGTTGGAAAACCACCTGAAGCGCATTCCGGATTTGACGGTTCATAATGCCCTAAGGCTGGGTACGATCGAGCTGTGTCAGGGTGAGGCCGCGCACGGCGTGGTCAACTCTATGGTCGAAATCATAGGCCGTTCGCGCAAGCATGGTCGATTGAAGGGGCTGGTCAACGCTGTTTTGCGCAAGGTTGCCGCCGAAGGGCCGGATGCATGGCCCCGGATGCGAGTGCCCAGATTGCCGGGCTGGTTGCGTGGGCCACTTGTCGAGGCATGGGGGCAAGATGCTGTTCAGGGTTTGGAAAAGGCGCATTTTGCCGGCGCCCCACTGGACCTGACATTGAAGCCGGATGCGAATTTTCCCACAGGTGACATTTTGCCAACCGGATCGGTTCGTCTGAATGACGCCGGTCAGGTATCAACGCTGCCCGGATACAAAAGCGGTGACTGGTGGGTGCAGGATGCAGCGGCGTCGCTGCCGGTGCGTGTGCTTGCACCACAGGCGGGCGAGAAGGTTCTGGACCTATGCGCGGCTCCCGGCGGCAAAACGTTGCAACTGGCCGCCGCCGGCGCAGTCGTTACTGCGCTGGATATCTCTGAGGCGCGGACAGAACGCGTGCGCGAAAACCTGACCCGCACGGGGTTAGAGGCAGATGTCGTTGTTGGTGATATGCTGGATCATCAGGGCAGTTATGACGCTATTTTGCTGGATGCCCCCTGTTCCGCGACCGGCACGATCCGTCGCCACCCTGACCTGCCCTTTGCCAAGGATGGGTCCGAGTTCGGCGCGTTGATCGAATTGCAGGCGCAGATGCTGAACCATGCCTGGACCTTGCTGAAACCCGGTGGGCGGTTGGTTTACTGCACATGTTCCCTGTTGCCGGATGAAGGCGAAGTTCAGATTGAAGAGGCGCTTGGACAGCACCCTGACATGGTGGTCAATCGCGCAGCGCTGGATGTACCGGGCGTTGAACCAAACTGGATAACCGAAGAAGGCGGCCTGCGCTTGCGCCCGGATTTCTGGCCGGAAGCTGGCGGAATGGACGGGTTTTACATTGCATGTCTGAACAAATCTGGCTGAGTGGTCGCTTTTCGATGACTTGAGGGAATTCCCCGGCTATCTTTGCCGCAAACGCCTGTAGAGCGTGAGGGGCAGAGTAACGAGCGTCATGTCAAACTCAGACACCATGACCAGTCGATGGATGCGGTTTCAGAACCGCCTTTACGCACGTCTCAGCCAAAGGCAACGGACGGCCACCGGATTTGTCGGAAAGCCAGAGCCACGCACAGTTGGTTCGTATGCCCGAGGACGGCAACTGGTGGCTGGAAACCTGTTGTTTGCCGGGTTTTTGGTCGAGGCACAGGATACCGGGCTTTGGGACGTTTCCGCACCCAACGCGACCTTTGACGATGAACGGCATGGCTTTGCGTGGCTGGATGATCTGGCCGCGGTTGGTGATGTCCGTGCGCGGGAAAAAGCACAGCGTTGGGTTTGGGGCTGGATAGAATCGCACGGCCGCGGGCAAGGACCGGGTTGGGAACCGGACCTGACCGGGCGACGTACGATCCGTTGGATCAACCATGCCCTGTTCCTGTTGCGCGGAATGGATGAACAGCACAGCGAATGGTTCTTCCGCTCGCTTGCGCAGCAGACGTGGTTTTTGTCAAAACGCTGGCAGGCTGCAACACCCGGTCTTCCCCGGTTCGAGGCTTTGTCGGGTCTTGTTCATGCGGGTCTTGCACTGGAAGGTCTTGAACAGCTTGCTGACCCGGCCGTCAAAGCATTGGGCAAGGAATGCGACCGGCAGGTTGATGCTCAGGGCGGAATTCCCACCCGAAACCCCGAAGAGTTGTTGGAAGTTTTTACCTTGCTGTCCTGGACAACCGCGGCGTTACACGAAGTAGGCCGTGGAACGCCCGTTGCACAAAAAAACGCCATCAAGCGGATTGCGCCCACATTGCGCAACCTGCGTCACGCCGACGGCGCATTGGCCCGGTTTCACGGCGGCGGGCGCGGCATCGAAGGACGACTGGATCAGGCGCTGGCCCATAGCGGCGTTAAACCACAACATGCAGATGGTTTGTCCATGGGCTATGCCCGCCTGTCGGCTGGGCGAACAAGCGTCATCGTGGATGCAAGCGGGCCACCCAAGGGGGGCGCATCCTACAATGCCCATGCGTCGACCCTTGCAATGGAACTGACATCCGGCAGACGCCCCTTGATTGTCAATTGCGGATCAGGGGCCAGTTTCGGAACCGAATGGCGCAGGGCTGGGCGGGCCACGCCGTCACATTCGACCCTGTGCCTGGATGGCTATTCAAGCGCCCGGTTGGCACCACCAAACAAGGGAAGCGCAACCGAGGCGCTGGTCGATGCGCCAAGGGACGTGCCCCACGAGTTTGAAGAGGCGTTCGAAGGCACACGATTCATGGCCGGTCACGACGGGTACACCAAGGTTTTTGGTCTGACCCATGCGCGCACGCTGGACCTGCATTTCGACGGGCGCGAACTTGCAGGCGAGGATATTCTGCTTGCGACCAGCGACAACGCCAAACGGCAATTTGACAGGGCCATGGACGCGTCGGGATTGGCTGGTATCGGATTCGATATCCGGTTTCATCTTCACCCGGACGTCGATGCAGCGCAGGATTTGGGCGGCGCTGCGGTTTCCATGGCGCTTAAAAGTGGTGAGATTTGGGTCTTCCGGCATGATGGTGCCGGGAAATTGTCACTGGAGCCAAGTGTTTATCTTGAAAATGGCAGGCTAAAGCCACGCGCGACAAAACAGATCGTTCTATCCGGGCGCGCAATGGAGTATGCGACGCGCATCCGGTGGACGCTCAGCAAGGCGCAGGATACAGCCTATGCTGTGCGCGACCTGCACCGGGACGAACCAGATTTCGATTGACGCCATAAGGACCCAGAATTTGATGACCGATCTATACCCCGTGCGCCGCGCGTTGCTTTCCGTTTCCGACAAGACCGGGTTGGTCGAACTGGGTAAGGCTTTGGCCGATCGCGGGGTCGAGTTGCTGTCGACTGGCGGTACGGCAAAGGCGCTGCGCGATGCGGGGCTTGAGGTCAGGGATGTCAGCGAAGTAACCGGTTTCCCCGAGATGATGGATGGCCGGGTCAAGACGTTGCATCCGATGGTACATGGCGGCCTGCTTGCCCTTAGGGAAAACGACAACCATGTTTCGGCAATGGAACAGCACGGCATAGGCGCGATCGACCTGTTGGTGGTCAATCTGTACCCGTTCGAAGAAACCGTCGCCAGGGGCGCGGATTATAACGAATGCATCGAAAATATCGACATCGGTGGCCCGGCCATGATCCGCGCCGCTGCCAAGAACCACGCCTATGTCAACGTTGTTGTGGATGTCGAAGATTACGCAGCGCTGCTGGATCAACTGGAAGAAAACTATGGCAAAACCGCGCTGGGATTTCGTCAGTGGCTGGCGCAGACGGCTTATGCCCGAACCGCTGCCTATGACGCTGCGGTTTCCGGTTGGATGGCATCGCAACTGAAAATTGATGATCCGCGCCGTGTCTCATTTGCCGGACAGGTCGCGCAACCACTGCGCTATGGTGAAAACCCCCATCAACAAGCGGCATTTTATACGGATGGTTCGAACCGCGCCGGTGTGGCCGCGGCCCAACAGCATCAGGGCAAGGAGTTGAGTTATAACAATATCAACGACACTGACGCAGCATTTGAGTTGGTGGCAGAGTTCGATCCCGCCGATGGTGCTGCCTGTGCCATTATCAAACACGCCAATCCGTGCGGCGTGGCCAAGGGGGAAACAT
>JBPCWT010000243.1:0-3278 GCA_051009255.1 Ruegeria sp.
ATGCACAGGCAGCTGAACGTGTCATGGATGCGGTGCGCGATCTGGAACGCGCGATGCCCGCTGAAACCCGGGATCTGGGCGAAGCGAAAGAAGTATCCCCACCAGTTTCGAATTTCACCAAGTCCGGCTACATGAATGCTGTCGAAAGGGCCAAGGAATACATTCGCGCGGGGGATATTTTTCAGGTCGTTCCGGCGCAGCGGTGGACGCAGGAATTCCCGCTGCCACCCTTCGCTCTTTATCGCTCTCTCAGACAAACGAATCCGTCGCCGTTTATGTTCTACTTTAACTTCGGTGGATTTCAGGTCGTCGGTGCATCGCCAGAAATCCTTGTTCGCGTTTTTGGCAACGAAGTCACAATTCGCCCCATAGCAGGAACGCGCCCGCGCGGTGCGACGCCGGAAGAAGACCGCGCATTAGAGGCCGACCTGCTGGCCGACAAAAAGGAACTGGCCGAACACCTGATGCTGCTGGATCTAGGCCGCAATGATACAGGCCGCGTCGCAAAGATCGGCACCGTTCGTCCAACCGAGCAGTTTATCATCGAACGATACAGCCATGTGATGCATATCGTTTCCAACGTTGTCGGCGAACTGGCGGATGACAAGGATGCGCTGGATGCGTTCTTTGCCGGGATGCCTGCCGGAACCGTTTCCGGCGCACCAAAGGTTCGGGCGATGGAAATCATCGATGAGCTGGAACCGGAAAAGCGCGGCATATACGGCGGTGGCGTCGGGTATTTCAGTGCAGGCGGCGATATGGATATGTGCATCGCATTGCGCACCGCTATCGTAAAAGATCGCAATTTGTACATCCAGGCGGGCGGCGGCGTAGTGTATGACAGCGACCCGGAATCCGAGTACATGGAAACGGTTCACAAATCGAACGCAATCAGACGCGCAGCGGCGGATGCCGCCCGGTTTACCGGTTCAGGAAACACCTGAAACAGTTGGACGATTTCGTGAAAGATCAGCAAACAGGCAGTCGTGGGTGATCCCCAAACACATCTTTTACTGCAAACCGCTCATTAGCACCGCCGAAATAGGCGCAAGGGCAACTCGATCACTTCTATCCTCAAGCCCCCAAAGCAACAGTGCCGAAATGGTTTCAGGTCTCAGCCGACCCAGCATCACGACAGAACCTTCCTGCCCTGCCCGGAATGCAGCCTGATCCAGAAAACGCCGTATGGTTTGCGGACTTTGTTCAGCGCCATCAAAATCCCGAAAGATCACACTGGCAGGAATGCCGCGTCGGGCGGCAAGTTTCTGAACCGTGTTTAGCCCATTGTCCTGTGTCACTAATCCTCGGCCTGTACCGCCAGCGATTGCGGCAACCTGATCTGCAAGCTTTCGGTTGCCTTGAACTCCGGTATCTATCCCTTCGAGAATCCCAACGGTTTCGGGCAGCACATCCAGCCACACTGACAAGGATACTTCCGCGTCCTGCGCGCTGGCGGCCTTGGGCAGATCTGCCATCGCAAGAACTTCAAACCCCGCAGCACGATAACGGGCCATTTTTTCAGCGGCTTCCGGGTCTGTCGGACTTACGGCAAAACTCAGCGGATAGGGAAAATCCTGCAGGGCTTCGGCACCGAACGCGCCTTCGTAATCGATAAGTATTATCGACATTAGCGGCTTTTCTTCGGTGTTTTGGAATTCTGCCGCGAAAGCTTGGATAGGTTTACCGGGAACCACCGGGGCCGCTGTACTGTCGTCCGCTTGTTCCGCGTCATCTCTCTCGGTTAATGGGACGACCCGTCTGCCAATGGTGGCACCTGCCGATGACTGCTCACCACCGATCTGTGGCAGCGCCGCGATACGCGGCAGATCATCTTTGTCCTGAGTTTCCTCGCCCTCTGTGGCAACCGGATCATCCTGCACTTTAACCTCTGCGTCAGGCGCGTCTGCCGGTACCTGAGTCACCTCCGCTTCGGATTCAGATTCAGGTTCAGGTTCCGCCTCTGGCTCGACAACAGCGATTTCCACGGTTTCAGGCGCTTCAGGCACCACCGGAGCCTCTTCTATAGTCGGAGGTGTGTCTTCCTGGGGTGAAATCGGTGCGGGTGACGGCGTTGGTGGCGCGATTGGCGCAACCGACTCCACTTTAACCGGGCTATCCTGCTCTACATCCGGCTCTGCCAACTCTTCGGATGCTGAACCGATGCTCGGTCGATCAGACGGAACCGTTTCGGTATCCACTAGGCCCGCTACTGTGTCAATTTGCTGGTCAGCAGTACTGGGCGCCTGCGGTGGCAATTCCACCAGATCGGCATCCGCCCCAACATCTGCAACATCAAGCTGCTTTTCGTCCTGCTCCACCGGCGCGGCTTCTGGCGCGGTGCTGGCAACCTCTGGCTTGCCTGATAATGGGGCCCGGAGCGAGAATACTGCGCCCAAAACCAATACAACGACCGCGCCTGCGATCATTCCGCCTTGAAATCCGCCCATTTGACTCGCCTATCGCCTCTTTGAATAATTGCCATCTGTTGCGGCATTGGCCAACACGCACGTCAAGATAAGGATGCGCCCTTGACGCTGCCGCACAAGCCTGAGCATGTATGTCCCATCATTATACCGTGGCCAAGGGCTGTATCACCAGCCCGAAATGCCCAAGCCAAGACAAGTGCCTAAATGCTGCTGCTGATCGACAACTATGACTCGTTTACGTATAACCTCGTACACTATTTAGGCGAGCTTGATGCCGAAGTGGTAGTACGCCGCAATGACGCGCTGAACGTACAGGAAGCAATGGCCATGAATCCTGCCGGCATCCTGCTAAGCCCGGGACCGTGTGACCCGGATCAGGCCGGAATTTGCCTAGCTCTGACCCAAGCAGCGGCAGAAACCAAAACTCCACTAATGGGGGTTTGTTTGGGCCATCAAACCATTGGGCAGGTATTTGGTGGCAAAGTTGTTCGCTGTCACGAGATTGTGCATGGCAAAATGGGTGTCATGCATCACACTGGCAACGGCGTTTTCGCGGGATTGCCATCACCATTTGATGCCACACGCTATCATTCGCTGGTCGTTGATCGTGAAAGCTTGCCAGATTGCCTGGAAATTACGGCCGAGTTGGAAGATAGCACTATAATGGGCTTGCAACACCGCGAACTTCCCATGCATGGCGTACAGTTTCACCCCGAATCCATCGCATCCGAGCACGGGCACGCTCTGCTCAGGAATTTTCTGCAAGAATTGAAAGTCCCGGCATGAGTGACGCACTGAAACCGTTGATCGGAGCCTCTGCAGACCGCCCCCTGACCCGCGTCGAGGCTGAAC
>JBPCWT010000244.1:0-4158 GCA_051009255.1 Ruegeria sp.
GAACTAAGTTCCGTAATCACATGCCCGAACTGCGGCACCGCGCGTCTGGAACAGATGCCCACCGATGCCTGCCAATGGTTTTACGAATGCACCGCTTGCGGGACGCTGTTGAAACCGAAATCCGGCGATTGCTGTGTCTATTGTTCCTACGGAACTGTTCCCTGCCCACCTGTACAAACCAACCAATGTGGGTGTGGATGATCGTACGATTTGTACAAAACCCGGTATCCGGCACCTCTTGCATCGATGCGCCGCTCGCAATTTGATCAAATATCGTGACATCGGCCCAAAGCTGGATTATGTCTCTGGCCAATTAGATTGGAGAGCCACATGGACCTGAGCGCCCTGCACACTTTTCGCGTGGCCGCATGTGACCTGAACGGTCAGATGCGCGGCAAGCGTGTACCGCCAACCTATGCCGAAAAGCTGGACAAAGGCGCCGTCAGAATGCCCCTTTCGGCGCTCAACGTGGACCTGTGGGGCGCGGACATAGAAAACAGCCCACTGGTCTTTGACTCCGGCGATGTTGATGGAAAACTCCTGCCAACCGATCGCGGACCTGTTCCGATGCCCTGGCTCAACACGCCAACGGCACTGGTCCCGATGAGCCTTTTTGACGACAATGGCGAACCCTTTCCCGGCGACCCAAGGCACGCCTTGTCAGCGGTCCTGTCCCGCTATGCCAGCCGGGGCTGGTCGGTCATTGCCGCGACAGAGTTGGAGTTTACCCTGATCGACGCATCCGGCGATCAGCCACAACCACCACGCAATCCGATCACAAATCGACAGCTGGTCGATGAATCCGTCCTGTCCATGGCCGAGATGGACGCATTCGATGCCTTTTTTACCGCGCTTTACGATGGGTGCGAGGCGATGCGCATCCCCGCCCAAACCACCATTTCCGAAAGCGGGATAGGCCAGTTCGAGATCAACCTGAACCATCAGGACGCCATGCGCTGCGCTGACGATACATGGTTATTCAAGGCTTTGGTGCGTGGATTAGCCAGAAAACACGGGTTTGCGGCCACGTTCATGGCCAAACCTTATGTCGATGACGCAGGCAACGGGTTGCACGTGCATTTCTCTGTTGTGGATGCTCAAGGCCGCAACGTATTCGACAATGGCGGACAGGATGGGACGGATGAATTGCGCGGGGCCGTTGCGGGCTGCCTTGCGGCGATGCCCGGCAGCACACTGATCTTTGCCCCGCACGGCAACTCTTATACCCGCCTTGTTCCCGGCGCTCATGCGCCAACAGGGGCGTGCTGGGCTTACGAAAACCGGACCGCTGCGATCCGTATTCCCGGTGGCACGCCAGTTGCACGCCGAATTGAACATCGTGTTGCCGGCGGGGACATCAACCCCTATCTGATGCTGGCCGCAGTTCTGGGTGCCGCCCTGATCGGCATCGAAGATGAAGTGCAGCCCCCCGCCCCAATCACCGGCAATGCGTACGAAATCGAAGGCCTGCCACAACTGGCACCAGACTGGCCATCGGCGGTCACGGCCTTTGAAAACGATCCCATGGTCGCACGGATCTTTCCAGGCGAACTGATCCGAAACATGGCGATGACCAAACGACAGGAAATCGCACGCTTTGCAGAACGTCCCGCCGACGAACATTGGCTCAGCTATCTCGAAGCGGTCTGACCCCCTTGCCCGACGAAAAAGACTCGGGTAGGCTTAATTTGATCAAATTTGGTGACACATGAAAATCGGCATCCTGCAAACCGGCCACGCCCCCGAAGCGTTGATCGACGAAACCGGCGATTATGACGAAATGTTCAACGCTTTGTTGGACGGAAACGATTTCACGTTCGAAACGTTCGCAGTTGTAGACGGCAAGTTTCCGCAATCCGTAAACGATGCGGACGGATGGGTAATCACCGGCTCACGGCACGGCGCGTACGAAAACCACCCCTGGATTCCACCGCTCGAGGACTTGATCCACGATATTATCAAAAGCGGCAAGCCGATGGTCGGCGTCTGCTTTGGTCACCAGATCATTGCACAGGCGTTGGGCGGCAAAGTTGAAAAGTTCAAGGGAGGCTGGTCCGTTGGGCGTACTGATTACGACCTCAACGGAAAAACCGTTACGCTGAACGCGTGGCATCAGGATCAGGTCACACAACTTCCCACAGGGGCCAAGGTTCTGGGCAGTAATCACTTTTGCCAATACGCCATGGTCGCCTATGGCGACAACGTCTGGACCGTGCAGGCCCACCCAGAATATTCAAACGAGTTTTTGCACGGGCTGCGGGAAACACGCGGCAAAGGTTTGGTGCCCGAAGACATTTTAAAGGAGGCCGCCGAACATCAGGACGGCCCCAACAATAACTCTGATATCGGTCGGTTCATGGCCGAATTTCTCAAGAAAGCGAGGGCCTGATGGCCGATTGGACAGAAAACCTCCCGCAGGCGGCGCGCACATATTTGGAAGGGCGCCGGCTGGACGAGGTTGAATGCATCATTTCAGACCTGCCCGGCATTGCGCGGGGCAAGGCTGTTCCGGCATCGAAATTTGCACGGCAGTCGTACTTTCACCTGCCTGACAGCATTTTTTATCAAACGATTACAGGCGATTGGGGCGAAGCCGCAGGCGAAGACGGCTTTATCGAACGCGACATGATCCTGCAACCTGATATGTCGACTGCAACGGCGGCACCGTGGACGGGCGACTGGACGTTGCAGGTGATCCACGATGCCTATGATCGCGAAGGCGATCCGATCCCGTTCAGCCCACGCAATGTGTTGAAACGCGTCGTGCAACTGTATCACGACAAGGGCTGGAACCCGATCGTCGCGCCAGAGATGGAGTTCTTTCTGGTTGCCCGCAACGTCGACCCCGCACAGGAAATCGAACCGATGATGGGTCGTTCCGGGCGTCCAGCAGCGGCACGACAAGCCTATTCCATGACTGCCGTGGACGAATTTGGCCCGGTCATCGACGACATCTATGATTTCGCCGAACATCAGGGATTTGAAATCGACGGCATCACGCAAGAAGGCGGTGCCGGACAGCTGGAAATCAACCTGCGCCATGGCGATCCGGTCAAACTGGCGGACGAAGTGTTCTATTTCAAACGCCTGATCCGCGAGGCCGCGCTGCGCCACAACTGTTTTGCCACCTTCATGGCCAAACCGATCGAGGACGAGCCCGGCTCGGCTATGCACATCCACCATTCGATCACGGAAATAGAAACGGGTCAGAACATCTTTTCCGGGCCGCAGGGCGGCGAAACAGATGCGTTTTACCACTTTATTGCCGGGCTTCAGACCCATCTGCCCGCCGGTCTGGCCGTTATGGCGCCATATGTGAATTCCTATCGCCGCTACGTGAAAGATCACGCAGCACCGATTAATCTGGAATGGGGCCGCGACAACAGAACAACGGGTATCCGGGTTCCCTTGTCAGGGCCGGAAAGTCGCCGTGTCGAAAACCGCATCGCGGGCATGGACTGCAACCCATATCTGGGTATCGCGTTGTCACTTGCATGCGGCTATCTGGGCCTGACACAGCAGGAACGCCCCCGCCGGCAATTCTATGGTGACGCCTACGAAGGCGACGGCGATATTCCACAGGTCATGGGCAGCGCACTGGATCTGTTCGATCAGGCCGAAGAACTGCACAAGGTTCTGGGCCCGGAATTTGCGCGCGTCTACAGCATCGTCAAACGCGCCGAATACGACGAGTTCCTGCAAGTGATCTCGCCTTGGGAACGCGAACACCTGTTGCTGAACGTCTAAGGCCACCCGCCAGAGAGCATGACCGGAATGAACCTGCTGTACTCCAATGACCGCAAGGCGGAATTTCCGCCCAGCTGGTACGCGGCAACCGCCAACCCGATCGAACGCTTCCCTGCACTTCAGGGCGATGTGACATCGGATGTCTGCATTGTTGGCGGCGGCTATACCGGCCTGTCCGCAGCACTACATCTGGCCGAGGCCGGTTTTGACGTTGTCCTGCTCGAGGCCCATCGCGTTGGTTTTGGCGCCTCTGGCCGCAATGGCGGTCAACTGGGCAGCGCGCAACGGATGGATCAGGAAGATCTTGAACGCCTTGTCGGCGACGACGACGCGGCCAAACTGTGGAAATTGGCCGAAGACGCCAAAGATCTGACCAAGGAACTGATCGCCAAACATCAGATTGATTGCGAC
>JBPCWT010000245.1:0-3866 GCA_051009255.1 Ruegeria sp.
CACCGCCCGATCTCGGGCACAGTCACGGGGATACCGTTTTCAACCATGCGGTCGGTGTTGTACCAGGCACCACCGCCGCGACCCGAATGGAACTGGGACACATTCCGGCCCTCCCAAGAGGCCCCGAACCTGGGCGTTGTCACGATTGCCGACACCGGGGTTAACCTGCAGTTCGATCAGTTTTGCGGATTTGAGGTTGGTGGGCCTGATTGAGGCGGCGCATCGGATCGACGTATTTCCAGCGAATTCTCGGGCATGCGTCCTCTAGAAATCAATGTCCCGCTGCGAGTCGGACTTGAGCCGCCAGGTGACGACCGATGACACCGAGTAATTCCAGATCACGCCGACAAGGATTCCGGCAACCGAGGACAGGACCCACCAGCTGTCCCTTTCGAACAGCCAGTTTGCGACACTCACGTTGCCCATCATTCCGACCGAACAGATAACGGCAAAGCTCAGCCAGCCAGTTACTAGGCCCCATCCGGTTCTTCGCCGGTCCCGAAAAGTAAGTGCGTTGTTCAGAAGATAATTCGATGTAAGCGCGGTCAGCGTGCCGATGGAATGCGCAACAACATAGGACAGTGACAAAAGGCTGAACAGGATCTGCATTGTGCCAAGGTGGACTATGACACCCAACCCCCCAACCAACCCAAAACTGATCAATCGCGCAGGAACCAGTTTGCCGATGCGTTTTTCGACCAGCAGCAGAAAAAAGTCCCAGATCGCTGCTGAATCCAGTTTGCTGTCGCCGCGCTCGCGAACCTGAAACTGGTACGGAAACTCTTGGACTCGGGGCGGCGAAGGTGACGAAACCACGATATCAAGAAGGATCTTGAACCCCAGCTGAGACAGGTTTCTGACCGACTTGCCAAAGGTGTCCCTGTTGATCGCAAAGAAACCTGACATCGGGTCTGAAAGCTCGACCCCCAAAATGGACCGGGCCGCATTGTTTGCCAGGCTGCTTTGCCTGGCGCGACTGGCATCCCAGGTTCCGCTTCCGCCGCCTTTGGCATAACGCGTTCCGACCGCGATATCGTAAGTGTCTGCTTTCAACGCGGTCAGCATCGTATCCACGATGGCTTCGTCGTGCTGCAGGTCGCCGTCCATCACGACAAAGTTTTCGGCGGATGATGCAAGCATGCCTTCGACAACAGCGGATGACAGGCCACGGCGTCCAAGCCGCTGTATGCAGCGAATTCGATTGTTCGACCGAGCAAGATCACGGGCCGTCCATGCTGTTCCGTCAGGAGAATCGTCATCTACGATGATCATCTCCCAATCCCAATTGCTGCTAAGCGCCTCGTCCAGCCTTTGAGCCAATTCGGAAAGGTTTTCACGTTCGTTGTAGGTTGGCACAACAACCGAAACGACCGGACCGGGCGCGGTGCCGTCAACCGAAATATTATTCATTCCGTTGCACCTGTTTCACAAAATACCAATCGCCAGTGTCCAGTTCAGGGCCACGCAGGTAGCGCGACGCAAGAAAATCGCTGATTTCCGACGCTTTTTCATTCACCAGCTGCCGGTAGTCGCTGGAGATGAAAATTGCCTGCGTGTTGCTGACTTCCAATTCGGCCATCATTCGCGCCCAGTCGCGTGGCGAAAAAAATTCGAGCGCCCAACCATGAACGGGAATAGCTTGTCGTGCGTTGTGGATTACGTAAATCAATGGGTCGCCCATTACGTAAATGGATTGATGCTGAACATCCCCCGGCAGCGACGCGACGATTTCTGCCGCCCTTGAGTATCTTGGCGAAACAGCAGCCCGAAATCCGGCGTAATCGGATTGGGAAATCTCTGTCCGGTGCTCTTTTATCAACGCCCGTCTGTCGGCCAGTACCTGAGAATAGGTG
Organism: Ruegeria sp.; assembly: GCA_051009255.1. Taxonomy (GTDB): domain Bacteria; phylum Pseudomonadota; class Alphaproteobacteria; order Rhodobacterales; family Rhodobacteraceae; genus Ruegeria. The sequence goes on from JBPCWT010000245.1 coordinate 1,854, forward strand.
AAGAGGAATGGGGCCAGCACGGATAGAGCGACCAGAACCTTGGCCCGTTCACCGATCTTCCAACGATTGCCCAACCAGCTTAGGCCGCAATCAGCGCCAAGCGCGGCCAACACGGCGGTCGGCAGGTACAGGAGTTGCCAGTGATACGCCCACCAGGAAAACCGCTGGATCAGTATGCAGACCAAGGCACCAAGAATCCATGCGCAACAATAGGCAGCCAACGGTCGGCGCGTTAGTGATCGCAGGCTTGCCAGACCTAACACGGCAAGTCCGATCCACGCGCCGAAACTGCCAACAAAGGACACACCGCCCTTGAACAGCCGCGATAATGGCGCCTGAGGTGCGGCACGGGCCCATTCCGGCCCGATCAGGAAGGCGGTCTCTATCGCGCCGGTCAGCCCACCGTTCAGAAAAAGCGCGACAACAACAACTGTCAGGACCAGCGTTCCGCCAAACAGAACAATTGCGCCATCAAGCGCAATTCTATTGATAGCGCGGCCATTGCGTAAGCCCGACACCAAATACACCACAAAGAAAGCGAGCAGGATCGGGGCAAGTGCGATCTTGAGCAATATGACAAACGCGCCAAAGGATCCCGCAAGGATCAGACGCCAGTTTCTGTCGCTGCCGGTGCATTCCGTCGCCTTGGCCAAACATATAGCCGACAGGAACAAAGGGCCGCTGGCGATAATTTCCACCTGGGCATGATGGTTCGTGCCTGCATATGCGTAGTAGGTCGCTAAAAATACGAACGGCACCAGAACCGCAATCCATGGGTGAACAAAGTACGGGCGGATAAGGATGCATACCGCCGTCCCGATCACCGCCCAATAAACCAATTGGAAAAATTGCACACCCAGGAAGGTGAATTCAAAGATGTTTCCGGCCAACCAGTAAAAATAGAAAATCCCAGGTTGTTTTACATCCCAGAAATCGACGTACAGAACACCACCATCGTCGATTATTCTTGCAGCCGTCAGAAACAACGCGCCGTCGCCGTCCAGCGGATAAAGCAGCCGAGTCGCAGCAAGAAACCCCAGAACGATGACGGTGATCCCGACAAGCGCAGCCTTTGACACCACCGTCACGGCATCAAACCGAACAGCTGACACATCCCTAGGGGACGGATCGCCAGATGATCGTTTTGAAGAGGACGGAGTCGTCATAGAAATTGGATACCGCTTAACACAACACACCGGGTTCGGCGCTTTACGAAACAAACAATGACTACCAGATTTACCCCGCAAGACCGTCGTCCCGCCGGTAATAGTCCAAAAACATTGCTGACAACGGTATTCGGCTTAAGACAAAATCGCAACTTGCAGGGGAATTGTCGCCGAAACACCATAGATTAACATCGCGTCAATTTGACCAACTAAATTTGTCAGAATTACTTGCATCTCACACGGATTCGTATAATTGAGCAAATCAGTCGGGCTTTGCCTGTTCTGATAATTCAAGCTGGGATACACAATGCTGAAATCCACCACATGTATCGCCGCCGCCCTGACGGCCGTTATTGCCACTTCGGCCGCTGCCGAGGGCGAGCTGAACCTGTATTCGTCGCGCCACTATGACACCGACGAACACCTGTACACCGATTTCGAAGAGGCGACCGGCATCACGATCAATCGCATCGAAGGCAAGGCGGACGAGCTGATTGCCCGGATGGAGGCCGAGGGCGCAAACTCGCCCGCTGATATCCTGCTGACCGTCGATACCTCGCGTCTGGCACGGGCCAAGAATGCGGGCATTCTGCAGTCGATTGACAGTGCAGTGTTGGAAGAGCGTGTGCCCGCCAACCTGCAGGACGAAGACAACCAGTGGTTTGGATTCTCGCAGCGCGCGCGTATCATTTTTTATGACAAGACAGACGTAACAAACCCGCCTGCGACTTATCTGGATCTGGCCAACCCCGAGTATAAGGGGCTGGTGTGCATCCGGTCCTCGACCAACACCTATAACCAGACCCTATTGGCCTCGATCATCACCCATCACGGTGCGGAAGAAGCC
>JBPCWT010000246.1:0-6467 GCA_051009255.1 Ruegeria sp.
GCGGCCCTTGAACTTGATGCTGCCGCCGACGACACGCCCATTCTTTCCCAGATCCTGCATGACACCCAAGGCCACTGTGGACTTTCCACAGCCAGATTCACCCACAAGGCCAACCGCCTCGCCCGGCATCACCGAGACTGAGAAATCCATAACGGCGGGAATTTCCCGCAGGCGGGTGAAAAAAGAAATGGACAGCTTGTCAATCTCAAGGATCGGGCCGTCTTGTTCCGCCAGTTTGCTCATCTTTTACTACTCCCTGACAAAATCGGCTATCTGAACCAACTTCACCTTTTCGAAATACTTCGGGGGTCCGGGGGCAGCGCCCCCGGCCTCTATCAAATCAGTCTTTCAGGCTTTCTTCACGCAAGCCGTCCGCCAACAGGTTCAGACCAAGAACCAGAGACAACAATGCCAGCGCTGGTGGCAGGGCAGGGTGCAGGTAGATCGACAAAAGCTTGCGCCCCTCGTTGATCGTCGAACCCCAGTCCGGGCTTTCCGGAGGCAGTCCCAGCCCAAAGAAACCCAAGGTTCCCAGCAAGATGGTCGTATAGCCAATCCGCAAGCAGAAATCGACGATTAGCGGACCGCGCGCATTCGGCAGGATTTCCCATAGCATGATGTACCAAGGGCCTTCACCACGCGTCTGAGCTGCGGCAACATAGTCGCGGGTTTTAATGTCCAAGGCCAACCCGCGAACGATACGGAACACGGTCGGTGAGTTTACAAAAACCACCGAGACAAATACCACCAGAATACCGCCAGGAACATCAAACAGATCGAGATATGTCGGAAGCCCCCAAATCTTATAGGCCTCGGTATTGATCATGTATCCACCTGACGAAATCAGCGACAGGTACAGCCAGATCGCCAAACCCAGAACACCAATCAGCAAGGGCGTTCTGAAATTCGGTCGGGTGTAATACCGCGAATTCAACAACACTCCGACAAATATGATCGGAAAAATGAACAGCACAGCCGCCATATAGTTGGGTACACCAGTTGCCACGATTTCAGGCGTGACCAGCAGGTAGAACAACAAGATTACCGGAAAAGCCAAAATCAGGTTGGCGAGGAAAGACAGGAACGTATCCAGTCGTCCGCCATAGTAACCAGCCGGCAGGCCAAGCGTGATACCGACCATGAACGCAAACAAAGTTGCCAATGGCGCGATCTGGACCACGATCCAGGAACCCCTGACCATTCTGCTGAACACGTCGCGTGCCAGGTTGTCTCCGCCTAGCAGGTACCAGGCATATTCGCCATCTTCCGCATTCGGCAGGGGCGTTCCGGGCAACTTGTTCTTCATGCCTGAAATTTGCGCCAGTGGGTCATGGGTAATGATCAGGTCCAAAGCCCCGAAAATCCCCGTGAATACCCAGAACATCACGATACCGAACCCAATCATTCCGATCGGACTGTCAAACAGCTTTCCATAAAGGCCAAGGCGTCGCCTGAACGCCATCGACATTGCGAACAAGATAACCAACGATAACCAAACAGGTAAGAATTGCTGTGAGATCGCGCCAACGATACCGGCACCAGTACCCATCAGAATGCCAAGCAACAGATACGCTACAGCAATCGCGACAAGGGCCAGAAATGTGTACCTGACAGCAATCTGCGACAGACCGCGAATGCCTTGAGTGGCACCGACTGTGCCGTCAGAGTTTATCGATACAGTGCCTTCAGGCGTGACGATGCTAACTGCAATCCACACAAGGATCGAAATTGCAAGCAACGAGAGAATAAGCAAAATGATCGGGTTCAAAAAGGCGATAGAGCCGGTCCAGCTTAGAGGTTCCATGATCTATCCTCCCTCAAGAAATTCGGATGCGTGGGTTGAGGTAGACATAGCCAATATCCGAGATCAGCTGCGTTACCAGAACCACAAAGACCGACACGACCGATATGGCCAGCAACAGCTGGATATCGTTGTTACCGGCAGCTTGAACCAATGCCCAACCGAACCCTTTGTAGTTAAAAAGCGTTTCCACGATCACGACACCATTCAGCAACCATGGGAACTGCAGCATAATCACGGTGAACGGCGCGATCAGCGCGTTGCGCAGTGCGTGTTTCATAACGATGTTCGGGAATGACACACCTTTCAAACGGGCGGTGCGGATGTATTGCGCCGTCATCACCTCGGTCATCGAGGCTCGCGTCATACGCGCAATATAGCCCATACCGTAAAGCGCGATTGTAAGCACCGGCAGAAAGAAGTTTTCGAATGTCGGGTTTTCCATCGCTTGTGTCGCGGTGCCCTTGAACCACTTCAGGCCGACCGTGGACGAAGTAAATATCGCGATGAAGATAACGCCCGAAACGTATTCTGGCGTCGCAGTTGTAATGATCGAAAAGGTCGACAATGAACGGTCCAGCGCAGAACCTTCGCGCATCCCGGCAAGCACGCCAACTATCAGTGCCGAAGGAACCATCAGGACCAAAACCCAAAACATCAGGTATCCGGTATTGCCAAGTCGCTTACCGACAATGACGCCGACATCCTCTTTGAAAACAGAGGAATACCCCCAATCACCCTGCAGAATGCCGCATCTTTTGGGGACCTGTTCTGCTTCTTCGGCGCTGATAGCTCCGCGAATGCAGCGTCCTGTGACACCCTTGTCAGTCTCGCGCGTCCAACCTTTGGCAACCCCCAGCCACTCGCCATATTTCACCAGCATAGGTTGGGAATGGCCGTTGTTATCCAGCCAACTCGCAACCGCCTCGTCGGACATGCGAAAGTTGCCTTCTGTTTTGGCTAGTTTTTCGAGGTTTGGATAAAGGTTAGTCAGAAAAAAGACTACAAATGTCAGGCAAAGTGACGTGATCAGCATCACGCCAAACCGTCTGAGGATGAAAAGTCCCATAGTGGCCCCTGTTTCTCGGGATTTTCGCAGACTGGTGGACCCGTTGGTCTCTTTTTAATCGGCTGGCGCCAATACGTCTGCGTTTTGAATGGGGCGCCTAATTTGGCGCCCCATGTCTGATTTTTTCAGGCCTAAATCAGGCAGCCCACCCCCACTTGTAGTGGTGGTGTTCGAATGCGATGTGCATGTCGGTTCCCTGCAGGCCGTCGCGATAGTGACGATAGACCGAACGCCAGTAGGGTTGGATGGTCACGCCCTCTTCCTGAACAAGAGCGGCCATTTTCAAAGCGACCTCAGACCGTTTTTCGGCATCCGCAATCGACAGAGCTTCGACAAGCAGGGCATCAAACTCGGCATTTGACCAACCGAACTCGTTCCAGGCCTCGCCGGATTTGTACGCAAGCGACCAGATCTGTACCGCAAGTGCGCGGTGGTTCCAGTTTGTCGAACTGAATGGATACTTTGTCCAGTCATTCCAATACGTGGAACCGGGCATCACGGTGCGGTTTACCTTGAAACCCGCATCGCGCATCTGAGCGGCAACAGCATCGGTTGTGTTTTTTCGCCAGTCATCATCGATGGACAAAAGCTCGTGCTCGAAATCCATCATGCCAGCTTCTTCCATCAGTGCCTTGGCAGCGGCTGGATCGAATTTTGCCGGCCCTGGGTCTGCATATTCAGGGTGCTTCGGTCCCAAGTGGCTGTTGTTGGCCACTTCGCCTCGGTTGCTGGCGCCCAATTCTAAAAGGATACTGTTGTCAACGGCCATAGCAATCGCCTGACGAACGCGCTTGTCCGCGTATGGTTTGACACCGTCGACTTCGGCCAATTGGTTTGGACGAATTAGGATAGTTGCCATTGTGACGGCTTCAGATTTTTCGTATCCAAGCCCGTCGAGAACGTCGATAAATTCGCCCACGGTCTCATGCAGCATGTCGACTTCGTCGGATTCCAAAGCGGCCAACCAGGACGCCGGGTCTGTGCCAAAATCAGTGTACTCGATGCGATCCAGATAAGGGCCACCATAGACTTCGGTACCCCACCAAGTGTGATTTTCATTACGGACAAGCGTACACTTCACGCCGACTTCAAGCTCTTCGATCATATAGGGACCGGTTCCAACCATCGCGCCCGGGTCTACCGGCTGGAACGAAGCATGAGTAATTGCCGCCGGATAGTCTGCCATTGCAGGTACCAATGAAACGTCCGCATTGACTAGGTTCAGTTTGATCGTGTGATCATCCACAATCTCGATACCACCTTCGACCGCTTTTCCTGTTGCTTCGTCGATCAATGAACCCATGCGAGATGCCATCGAGTTGCCCTCGACGCTTTTGTCGCACCAGCCTTCGACGTTACGCGCAACATCTGCAGATGTGAAATCATCACCATTGTTCCACTTTACACCCTTGCGCAGGTTCAAAGTGTAAGTTGCCGCGTCTTCACTGACTTCCCAGCCTTCCAGAAGAATACCGCGGAAAGTACCATCGGTGTTGTACTCGATGAGATTTTCCAAAGTACCGCGCGTTTGGTTGCTGAACTCGTTCCAGTCATAAGTACGCGGTTCTTTCAAGGCACGTACGCTCATTTGAACGCGGATTGTGCCTCCCGGTTTCATTTCACCAGCGGCTTGGGCCGGGCTTTCAAGACCGATCATCCCGTAAGCCGCCGCTGCGGTTACGCCTAAACTCGTGGCGCGTGTCAAAAATTCGCGACGGCTGAGTTTACCGTCCCGATATTCCTTGGCGTGCATCTCGGCTGCCCAGTGAATCGGTGCTCCGGTCATCGTTTCATTTTTCATGGATGTCTCCCTGTGACATGTTCTTTTGTTGGAAGAGTTTTCACTACTCAAATACGGCGAGCTGGGTCGCCAGATTGGTGTGTTCTGAGATTTGGATTACTTGCATCCCCATAGGCGGTATTCGGCAACAGATTTCCGGTGGCGTCAATGTTCGGAATCGTCATCCTTAGCACAAAAACGACATTGACACTGGTGAAGAACGCGACGCATGGAAATTTGATTAGATAAAAAGTGATTTAATTACAGTTACTTGACAAAAGTTTGAATGCCCGTCGTCGCCGAGTTGACAGGTGTTGTGTCGCTCGTCACCTTTTGTTCAGCGCCTTTGGTTGGAAAGGGGCTCGGAAATAAATTAGCTATCCGAATCAATGCGATACCAAGCCTTCATTCGCGCTCTGAACCAGGTGCGTTGTCGTTTGGCAAACTGCCGGGTGGAAATAGTTGCTCTTTCTCGGGCTTCATCCAGTGAAAGATCACCATCCAAATATGCTATAAGTTCAGGTACCCCGATTGCCTTGCAGCAAGGCAGGGCGGGATCAAACCTGTCTCTCATGGCCTCAATTTCTTCCAAGGCACCTGTTTCCAGCATCTGATCAAAGCGACGAGTTATCCGGGCCAGTAACCAATCCTTGTCAAAGTCAAACACGATAGGCACCGCGGCATCGATCGGTAAGGCCGGTGGCGGGGTTTCAGCCTGCCATTCAGCTAAAGATCGACCTGTCGCTCGCTGAACTTCCCACGCGCGCTGAACACGGACCCGGTTCTGGGTGTCGATGCGGCTTGCGGTTTCGTTGTCCAGACCCGCCAGCAGATTGGGAAGGGGGATTGCATCGGCCTCCGACCTGATTTCTGTTGGGGTTGTCGGTATCTCTGCCATGCCTTCCGTTAACGTAGCGAAGTACAACCCGGTTCCGCCCACGATAATAGGGCGATGCTTACCCGATAGCAGGGGCAGGACCTCGCGCAGCCAATGGCCCGCAGAATACGACTGATCGAACGAGACATGACCATATAATGCATGCGGTGCGCGAGCTTCTTCTTCTGTCGACGGGCGGGCGGTTATGATCCTCCAGCAATCATAAACTTGGCTGGCATCCGCGTTTACGATGACACCACCATCACGTTCGGCAATTTCCAGCGCCAGCGCTGATTTGCCGGATGCCGTTGGCCCTGCAATCAGCACGGGTTTGTGCATCGGGATTGCTGGCAATCTGTTCAATATTGCGGTCGCCGCGTTCTCGGCCATCTATTGTTGCCTTGTTCCAAACCATCTGCATTGAACCCGCGTGGCTTTTGCTTCACTTTGCGCTTGAAAATAAACCCGTGCCAGCCCGGAGCGCAATATGAGCCTTTCCCCTTCCATCGAGACCGCCGAAACACCAAAAACAACATATAAACGTGTAATGCTGAAGATATCGGGCGAAGCCTTGATGGGCGACCAGGGATTCGGTCTGCACCCCCCAACCGTTCAACGGATCGCACAAGAGGTGAAAACGGTTCACGAACTGGGTGTCGAAATCTGCATGGTAATCGGCGGAGGCAACATTTTTCGCGGACTCAGCGGGTCTGCTCAGGGGATGGAAAGAACGACGGCCGACTATATGGGGATGCTGGCGACTGTCATGAATGCGCTTGCTATGCAGTCAGCGCTAGAAGGCGAAGGCGTATTCACTCGGGTAATTTCAGCAATCCGCATGGATGAGGTCTGCGAGCCGTACATTCGGCGCCGTGCGGTGCGTCACCTGGAAAAAAAGCGGGTTTGCATTTTTGCGGCCGGTACAGGCAACCCATATTTT
>JBPCWT010000247.1:0-4342 GCA_051009255.1 Ruegeria sp.
CCTGATCCTGCGCGCACCATGCGAGGATGATCTAAACGCTGATGTCGAATTCTTTGCCAGCGAAGCCGCAAGGTTCGTCGGCGGCCCTTTGCGCCGGGATGAGACATGGCGGCTGGTTGCCTCGCTGCTGGGTCATTGGGTGCTGCGCGGTTACGGGTATTGGAGTGTCGATGAAAAAGAAACCGGCCTCTATGCCGGAAGGATCGGCCTGTGGTTTCCCGATGGCTGGCCCGAACCCGAGGTCGGCTGGTCGTTGTTGAACCGTGCCACGGGCAAGGGCTATGCGACAGAGGCCGCGCTGGCCGCGCGTTCTTATGCCTATGATGTTCTGGGCTGGGATACTGCGATCTCGCTGATCGATCTGGACAACATGGCCAGCAAGGCCGTGGCCAAACGTTTGGGTGCGCAGTTCGAGTATCACTATGAACACCCAAAATTTGGCACCACCGAAATCTGGCGCCACCCCTCACCGTCCGATCTGGTGAATGGCGGGATGGAGGCCTACGCATGACCTCTTACACGATCCCTAGCATTGAGACCGAACGCCTGATCCTGCGTGCACCGGTCATAGAAGACCTTCCCGCGATGACCGCATTCTATGCGTCCGAGCGCAGCCATTTGGTTGGCGGACCTCGGGACCCGGCGGAGACTTGGGGTGTTCTTAGCCGTCGGCTGGGTCACTGGATGCTTAAAGGTTACGGGCTTTGGCATTTGACTGAAAAAGGGACTGGATCATTTCTGGGTTGGACCGGGATGATTGACGCACCGGGCTGGGACGAACCCGAAATCGGCTGGGCCGTGATTGATAAAGCCGAGGGCAAAGGGCTGGCATTTGAGGCCGCTCAGGCCGCCCGCGAGTACGCCGCGCGGCATCAGGGGCTGAACAGCGTGATCAGCTATATCGCCCATGACAATATTCGTTCCCGTGCGTTGGCCGAAAGACTGGGCGCTGCGTTCGAGCGCGAGGGCGAGGTCTTGGGACATCCCTGTCAGATCTGGCGACACCCGACAATCGACATACAAGCCCATGTTCTGAATACCGAGAGGACCGGCCAATGAACAATCCCGTTACGCGGGCTGCCGCGCTGCTGAAAGAACATCGTGAAAGCATCGACCGGCTGGACGCTATTCTTGTCTATACGCTGGGCGAACGGTTCAAACACACGCAGGCCGTTGGCAAGCTCAAGGCCGAACACGACCTTCCCCCGTCTGATCCATCGCGCGAGGCAGCGCAGATCGCACGGTTAGAAGACTTGGCGGAAAGGGCCGATCTGGACCCCGATTTCGCCAAGGCTTTTCTGAATTTCATCATTCAGGAAGTCATCCGACACCATAAGAAGCAACAGAACTAACCGGTTTCCCACCGGATACGCCATTCAAAGGAGATACCACCATGGCAATGAAAATTCGTTTGGCCCGCGGCGGCTCGAAAAAACGCCCTTTCTACCGTATCGTGGCTGCTGACAGCCGCATGCCACGTGATGGCCGATTTATCGAAAAGCTGGGTACTTATAACCCGCTGCTGCCGAAAGACAGCGAAGAGCGCGTGAAAATGAACATGGAGCGCATCCAGTACTGGCTGGACCAGGGCGCACAGCCGACCGACCGTATTGCACGTATGCTGGAAGCTGCCGGCACCCGCGACAAGGCCGAGCGCAACAACCCGCAGAAAGGTGCGCCGGGCAAGAAAGCTCAGGATCGCGCTGAAGAGAAAGCTGCAAAAGCGGCTGAAGCTACAGAAGCCCCTGAAGCTCCGGCAGAAGAAGAAGCGGCTGCAGCCGAAGAATAAGCAGACGAGCGCGTGCAGGATCAGACATTCAGTGACGATTTCCGCACGCAGTTCGATCTGTTGATGCGGCTTCGGCGCGATGTGCGCCGTTTCCGCACCGATCCCGTGGACGAGGCAGTGCTTATGCGCTGCCTCGACGCGTTTCGACTCGCCCCCTCGGTAGGGCTGAGCGAGCCGTGGCGGGTTATCCGCGTCGAGAGCCCATCGGCCCGGGCCGCAGCACTGGAAAATTTCCGCGCATCAAATGAACAGGCTCTTGCCGGGTATTCCGGCGAAAAAGCCCTGCTCTACAGCCGCTTGAAACTGACCGGCATGCAGGAAGCACCAGTGCAACTGGCTGTATTTTGTGACGATTCAACGAACAAGGGAATGGGGTTGGGTGCCGGAACAATGCCAGAGATGCGGCGTTATTCGGTTGTCACTGCCATAACATTGTTCTGGCTGCGCCTGCGTACCGAAGGTTTGGGTTTGGGCTGGGTCTCGATCCTTGACCCCGAACGAGCCGCCCTGGACCTAATTGTGCCAGACACATGGCGGCTGATCGGGTATTTTTGTGTTGGCAGTCCCGAGGATGTATCTAAAACTCCGGAACTGGAGCGTGCTGGCTGGGAGAAGCGGCAGGATGCGCTGCCGATAGAAACGCGCTGAGGGAACATGTTCGGACTGATACGCCTGCCTGTTCTGTTGCTGATCGCATTCGTCGTCGGCGTGTTCTTCGAGCGTAACAATAAGCGCGAATCCTGCCTGCAACTTGGCGAGTGGCGCGAGGGAATATGTGTAACAACGGAAGTGCCAAATGAGTGATCTGATCTGCGTTGGTACCGTGGCCGGGTCTTACGGTGTGCGCGGCGAAGTACGGCTGAAAAGCTTTTGCGCCGTGCCCGAGGACATCGAGGCCTATTCCCCCCTGACCGATGAAAGCGGGGCGGAGCGTTATCCGCTGATCCTGACCCGTGCAATCAAGAACGGATTTGCTGCGAATTTGGGCGGGATTGAAACCAAGGAGCAAGCGGACGCCATCAAAGGGCTGCGATTGTTCGCGCGCCGCGATCAACTGCCATCGCTACCCGATGACGAGTATTACCACGCAGACCTTGTCGGGCTTGAGGTCTATGACACCGGCGGCACCCTTTTTGGGCGGGTAAAATCGGTGCAGAACCACGGCGCATCTGATTTGCTGGAAATTCACGGCTCGGGGTTAAAGGCAACGGTGCTGCTGCCCTTTACACTTGCCGCCGTGCCAACCGTCGATCTTGGTCAGAGCCGCATTGTTGCCGACCCACCCGACGGCCTGTTTTGATGCGACGTGTGTTCCTTCATCTGGGATTACACAAAACGGGAACCTCTGCTGCGCAATCATTTCTTTACGAAAACCGTGAACTGATCTGGCCGCGCTACGCATTGGTGTTGCCATACAAGACGCGAAAATCGGGACTGTCCGAGGCTGCAACCCGACATTCGGTTTACTGCGCCAAGGACACTTTGGCGGCATTTGACATTCAAATCCGCAATTTTCTGAGCATTCTCGATTTTGGCGAAAAACGCGGTCTGATCGTAAGCGAAGAGAATTTTCTGGGCCTGCGCCCAAGTCGCAATATCAGCTTGGGCTACGCTGCAGCGCCTGATCTGGCAGAAACACTTGTGCGTGCAGTTCAGGATCGTTTTCGTGGGCAGCAAGTAGAAGTAACCGTTTACATCTCTGTTCGGCAACGGAATAGCTGGATCAAAAGCCTGTGGGCACATGATCTGCGCCGAACACGTCTGGTACAGGATTTTGATGAATTCGCTGCCGGCTTGATCGGTATTCCATCACCGCCAGAGATCGCCGCAGAAATCAAAACCAAGCTTTCAAGTGCAGCGGTGCAAATGGAATGGTTGGAAACCCTGAAGGAATTGCCATTTGGTCCGGGAACACCGTTTGCGCAATTCCTGAACCTGCCCAATGAAAAGCGAAAGCGACTTGGTCCACCGGCAACCGACAACGCGCGGTTGCCGGATGTTGCGTTGACCGAACTACTGCGGCTGAACCGATCCAGTCTGGACGAGGCCTCGCTAATTCGACAAAAAGCAGCGATCATTCAAAACGCGCAAGATGACCGGATCAGCACGACATGAGCCAACCACCAAACAAATCCCATGGTCGCAAGGCCATTCGCCCGACCGGCCAGCCGCGCGAACTGATGACGCATACACCCGACCTGCATGGCGTCTGGAAGGCAAAGATCATCACGCTTTTCCCCGGTGCGTTTCCGGGGGTGCTGGGCGAGAGCCTGACAGGCAAGGCGCTGCAAGAGGGGTTGTGGCAACTGGAAACCGTGGATCTGCGCCAGTTCGGCGTTGGCAAACATCGCAATGTAGATGACACCCCGGCGGGCGGCGGTGCAGGAATGGTTTTGCGCCCGGATGTTCTGGGCGATGCGATCGAGCACACGATGGCTGGTGCAAACGGCAACTGGCCGCTGATCTATCTCAGCCCGCGCGGTCGCCCGATGGATCAACAGATGATGCAAAATTTGGCACGTTGTGACGGCGTGACCCTGTTGTGTGGCCGGT
>JBPCWT010000248.1:0-9733 GCA_051009255.1 Ruegeria sp.
GGCCGAATGGTTGGCGTTGACGTATCAAGATCAGGGAATTCGGGTATCCGTTCTTTGTCCGCAGGCTGTTCGATCCGAGATGACCCGAGGCCTAGAAGACTCGGTCGCGGCAATCGACGGAATGCTAGAACCAGCCGGCGTTGCGGAAACCTGTGTAGATGCAATACGGCAAGAACGGTTTCTGGTACTGCCTCACTCCAAGGTACAAGAATACATGCAGATGAAAGTAGCGAACTATGATCGATGGATATCCGGAATGTCCAAGCTAAATAAAAGGTTTAGCGATAATACTTAATTCGAACTCTTGGGACGCCTCATCAATCCTTCCTGCGCTACTGACGCAACCAACATACCGTCTTCTGTGTATATTGATCCCCGATTGAAATTTCGCCCGTTACCGGACCACGGCGCATCCATCGAATAAAGATGCCAGTTTTCAAAACGGATCGGAGCGTGAAACCACATCGTATGGTCAAGGCTTGCACCATTGAAATCCGAGTTGAACCAGCTGAGACCGTGAGGCCGCATTCCCGACCCCATCAATGACATGTCAGAGGCATACGCCAACAGCGTGTGTTGAATCTTGGTCTCTTGCCCTTTCGCGGCTTGCATTCGAAACCAGATTTGGTTGTGATCGTCAGCCTTTACCGGTGAAAGTGGATCCAATGGTTTCACATCGCGCACCTCGATTGGACGTTCGCGCATGTATTCGGCGCGAAGCTTTTCCGGAATGCGATCCAGATGCTGATTACGGAAGTCGTGACGCGATGCATGCGCATCGGGGCCGTCGATTTGTGGCATCGAGTGTTGGTAATCCCAACCTTCATCCCCGACATGAAACGAAGCTGACATATTCAGAATTTGTTTTCCATGTTGAATGGCTACGACGCGCCGGGTTGTAAAAGAACCTCCGTCTCGTGCTCTATCCACTTGGTAGATAACGGGAATGCTTGGGTCACCGGGTCGAATAAAATAGGCGTGCAGTGAATGGCAAAGACGATCTTCGACAGTTCGGTATGCCGCTGACAGGGCTTGCGCGATGACCTGTCCGCCATAAATTCGGGTTGGAGTTTCACCGCCAGAGCCCGCGCCGCGAAACAGATCCAGCTCTAGGCGCTCGATGTCTAGTAAATCAAGAAGATTGCGTTCTGCGTCGGTCATTAATTGCTCTCCAAAACTTGATTTACGGTGGTTAAGCTACTGAAAAAAAATCTAAATGAGGGCTGCCTGCACAAGTGACTTTAGCTCAGATCGCGATGGGTACGAACTGGATGGTGAAAGCTGGGTAAAGAATATTGCATGAAAATCATGTTGGCGATCAATCCAAAAAAATGTCGACGCCATTCCACCCCAGCTGAAATCACCAACTGATCCGGGTGTTCGTGCTCTGGCCGGGTCCAGAACGACCGCGCCGCCCAAGCCAAATCCCATGCCATCCATCGGCTGCTCGGCAAAGCTTTGCGGGCCCATCGAAGCTATGTCGCCCGGCAAGTGGTTACGCATCATAAAATCCAGAGTTGCCGGGCCCAGCAATTGCTTGTCATGGCCCCTGCCCCCATTACGCAGCATGGCCGCAAATCTGGAATAATCGTCAATCGTGCTGACGAGGCCACCACCGCCCGAAAACATCGTTGCGTTTTCGAATGGCGAATTTCCGGCCTCTTCCACTAGCCGCAATGTATCTCCGCCCGACTTTGCCGCGTTCAGGGCCATCGCGTCCCCGGAAAGAGGCGTGTAAAGTGACGCAAACCTATCCTGACATCCATTTGGCAGTGAAAAACTCGTTTCGGTCATGCCTAACGGGTCAAAAATCTCTTGTTGCATGAACCGGTCCAAGGATTGCCCGGAAATGACTTCGATCACGCGACCAATGACATCTATCCCTACCGAGTATTCCCATCGGGAACCGGGCTGAAATGCCAATGGCAACTGCGCAAGTTCACTGACCTTGCCCGCCAAGGGGCCGTGATCAGATTTGAACATAAGATCCCGTTCATCCATTTTTTTCGAAAGGACGCCAGGATTAAATGGATAGCTCAACCCACTGGTATGCGTCAGTAACTGATGAATCGTCGGGGGCGATGCCTCCTCGACCTGGTCAATCCTCGTCGCGCCGGGCACCAACGCAAATGGGTTCTGAAACTCTGGGATGAAATCCGCGACCGGGGCTTCGAGGTGAAAATGCCCCTGCTCTGCCAGCATCATCAAAGCGACCGTTGTGACGGGCTTTGTCATTGAATAGATGCGCGTCAACGTATCTCGCAGGAACGGCAGGTTGTTTTCAACGCTGCGCTGACCGGTTGCATGAAAGAATACTTCGTTATCACTCTGCACCAACAGAAATGAGCAGCCTGCATATTTCCTGTTTTCTACATAGCCGCTCATCCAATCGGATATGCGGTTCATCCTGTTTGGGTCAAAGTTCATACTGCGATCAGACTGCATTCGGCCTCCAGGTGTTATTCAAATGAGCCCACGGCAAATCCGCGCGCCAGTACATTCACTAATTTTCTGCCCTAGTCCCGGATTGGGGTTAAGCCCAATTTCTATTAACCAAGTCCAGTGTTCCCGCCTCGAAGGGCTTTCATACCGTGGGCAGCGAATATGGGTACATAACTTTTGAATGCCCGTGCGCGTTCCGGGTTCGAAGCATTTCCATCGAGGGAGCGTTTGTAGACACCTTGCAGAATTCCGGCCATTCGAAAAAAGTTGAATGCCAGGTAAAAACCGAAATCGTCGATTCCGCGTAGCCCACGCCTTTCGCAGTATTGTGCGACGAAGGCCTTATCTGACGGCAATCCAAGCTCTTTGCGATCAATACCAGCCAGCCCTCGCCCTTCTTTTCCCGGGGGCATCTGCCACTGCATGATGACTGCGGCTAAATCTGCGTAGGGATGACCAATGGTCGACAGTTCCCAATCCAACACGCCGACACAGCGGGTTCCGTCATTTTCAAACATCAGGTTATCGATCCGATAATCGCCATGAACCAGCGTACGTTGACCGTCATCATCCGGCATCGAAGACGACATGGCGTCAATTAGGTCATTCATATCTTGGATAGTTTCAGTTTCAGACGCGCGGTATTGCTTTGTCCACCGGCCAATCTGACGTTCAAAGTAGTTGCCGGGTGGTCCATAGTCGGTCAATCCGACACCATCGATATCGACCATGTGAAGTTTCGCCAGAACCATGTTCATTTCGTCAAAAACCGCGGTGCGTGTTTCTGCTGTCTCTCCTTTCATGGTCGGCTCAAAGAAAATACGACCCTGCAAATGCTCCATCACGTAAAACGCTGATCCAATGACCGAGTCGTCTTCGCACAGCAAATACATTTCGGGTACAGGAACGCCGCTGCCTGCCAATGCGCGTTGAACACGAAACTCTCGATCAACAGCATGGGCTGATTTTAACAGAACCCCAGGAGGTTTACGACGAAGGACGTATGACTTTCCGGGGGTTTGCAGCAAAAAGGTTGGGTTTGATTGCCCAATGGAAAACTTGGCAGCCTGTATTGGACCGCTGTATCCGTCAAGATGTGTGCGCAAATATGCATCGACCGCATCAAGATCAAGTTCTTGGGAATCTACACTCATGTAACGTCCTTTCGCGGCTTTTTCCCCGTAGCTGAACGATTTGGCAAATAAGGACAGCCAACGGTTATCCGTGCCCGCGATTTTCAGGGGGCAGGCCCGTGACGTTGTTAAATCGTTCGCCGGTCACTTTGAAAACCTTTGCGTATTCTACCGTTGTGCTAAACATTTCAACTTCTCGGCAGGGTTCGCAATGGGCCATTTCAGTGACGCAACGTTGCGCCATGGATATTTGGCGAAGCAATGCATAGTAAGTTGAATTTTACGGTGATTAACGTTTCCATGTCTGTCTCAATTTGGTGTTTCACAATGCAGAATTGCATTTCGCCAATATTCAGACAAGAAAACGAAGGCTGGACGCTTTCGAGCCAAAGAAAGCGCAAATCTTGGAGGGCAAGTTATGAAAGCTATGCTTAGCGTAAAACCCGGCGGGCCAGAAACCCTGCAACTGACCGAACTTCCGATGCCCTCCGCCGGAAAGGGAGAGTTGTTGGTTCAGATACGGGCGTCTGGCGTGAATTTTCCTGATACGCTGATGCTGTTCGATATGTACCAGACAAAGCCCCCTCGCCCTTTTGCACCGGGTGGCGAACTTTCTGGTGTGGTTATCGAAGTTGGCGAAGGCGTCACGGATTTTGCCGTGGGTGACCGGGTGCTTGCGCTGACGAATCATGGAGGGTTCGCCTCCAACGTGGTGCTGAAGGCCGCCGACGCAATCAAGTTTCCTGAAACGATGCCTTTCGAGGATGCCGCCTGTTTCATATTTACATACGGCACGTCACATCACGCGTTGAAAGACCGGGCAGAATTGAAGCCGGGTGAAACGCTGGTTGTCCTTGGCGCTGCTGGTGGTGTTGGTTCAGCGGCGATCGAATTGGGCAAGGCCGCAGGTGCCCGAGTAATTGCTGCTGTGTCATCCGAAGACAAGGCCGAGTTCTGTCGCGAAATGGGTGCAGACGAAACAATCGTTTATCCAAAAGAAATGGACAGGGATGCGCAGAAATCTTTTTCAACCCAGCTCAAAGGGCTGTCCAATGGAAAAGGTATTGACGTTGTTCTTGATGCCGTTGGCGGTGATTACGCGGAACCTGCCATCCGGGCAATGGCCTGGCGTGGGCGGTATCTGGTGGTGGGATTCCCGGCCGGCATTCCAAACATCCCGCTTAATCTTGCTTTGCTGAAGGGTTGCCAGATCGTCGGTGTCTTCTGGGGAGCGTCTGTTTTTCAAGAACCTGAAGGTCATAACGAAAATGTGAACGAGCTGTTCCAGTTGTATGCAGACGGGAAAATCAAGCCACGAATAAGCGTAAGATTTCCCCTTGAAAGAGCACCTGAAGCATTGGAATTGATGCAAAAAAGAGCCGTTGTCGGAAAAGTTGTCATCACCATTGATGCGCGTGATTAGACAATCAAAGTGAGACCCGGTTTGGTTGTGGCCGCCTGATGCCTACTCTCGCGAGATTGCTGCGTATAGTTCGGTGGACAGGCCGCCATTAACACAGGTATGAAGCGTTAAGGGGATAGTGAACTAATGAACAAAATTCTGGTTCTGAACGGCCCAAACCTTAACTTGCTGGGAACAAGACAGCCTGAGGTATATGGCCATGTGACGCTGGATCTGATCGAAAACCTGTGCATCTCGCACGGTCAGTCGATCGGCCAGACCGTTACACATGTTCAATCAAACCACGAAGGTGAGTTGATCGACGCTATCCACGCCGCCCGTGAAGAATACGATGGTATCGTACTTAACGCCGGTGCCTACACCCATACATCTGTTGCATTAATGGATGCGATATCTTCGGCGCAGGTACCAGTTGTCGAAGTCCATTTGTCAAATATTCACGCCCGCGAACCGTTCCGTACCAAATCATTCATCGCACCGGTGGCTATTGGCCAGATTTGTGGATTTGGGGCCAAAGGATATGTCCTTGCCTTGGATGCCCTTTCCGCCCACCTGAACAAAGGAAGCGGTGCATGAAGCTGCGGGAGTATCTGCAATTCTTAAGCTATACTAAAACGCTTGAAGAACTGTGGGATGCACATTGTCGGCAAATGGCCGAGTATGGTTTTGAAAGGCTTCTGTACGGGTACACTCAGTATCGCACCGCTACGTCCTTGGGCGATCCTGAAGATTTTGTAATTCTTACAAACCACTGCAAGGATTACATTGACGGGTTCCTGAATTCCGGTCTCTATTTTCATGCGCCAATGCTAAAATGGGCCCTGGAGCACGAAGGGGCGGCAAGCTGGAAATTGGTCGCCGAAATGGTGAACAAGAACGCCATGACCAAGGAAGAGCGCCGGGTCTATGAGTTCAATCAGTCCATGGGTGTAACCGCCGGATTTACGATTAGCTTTAATTCCGTGTCGGTTCGTTCCAAAGGCGCCATCTCTCTCAGCTTTGAGAAGGGCAAACCGCAGGACGAAGCGGACGCTGTGTGGGCCAAGTATGGCGAAGATATTCTGCTAATGAACAACGTTGCTCATCTAAAAATTCTTACGCTTCCATATAATGCTCCGAACAGGGCATTGACCAAGCGCCAGCGCGAAGCGCTGGAATGGGTTGGAGATGGAAAAACCACTCAGGACATCGCGCTGTTGATGGGGCTGACTTCTGCAACTGTTGAAAAGCACCTGCGGCTGGCGCGTGAATCTCTGGCCGTTGAAACCACGGCCCAAGCGGTACTTAAGGCTGCACTTCACAACCAGATGTTTGTAATGGAAGCCTGATCAAGAAATTTAGGCGAAATGTTCCTCAAGTTTACGTTAGGTAAGGAAAACATTACTTCCATCCTCAGGTCTAAAAGTGCAAATTGAGACTGTTCCGTGAGTGGTGGCTTTAGCCTGGGAACATTTGACCGGAACCCTGCGATTTCAGGGCTCTCCGGTCAGTCTGGCTTAGGGTGTCTATTTTTCGGTGTTCTATAGTCAGTGTTTTTGAGGGGTCCCTACCATCCCCATCATATGGGGCCCCTCAATTCTTCACGCTTTTCCAAAGAACATACGCGTTGGCATGGTTGCTAAAATCGTCTTCTCATACAAAAAAACCGGACGCGAAAATCGCGCCCAGTAAGCATTTTAACCAGTCATTTTGGTGTCGGTAAGTTAGCCTTGGGCTGCCTTGGCAACTTCGGCGGCAAAGTCTTCTTTCTCAACAACGATGCCTTCGCCAACTTCAAGGCGAACAAAACCGGTGATGGTTGCGCCGGCTTCTTTTGCGGCAGCTTCCACTGTCAGGTCAGGGTTCACAACAAACTGCTGGTTCAGCAAGGTCGATTCCGCAACGAACTTTTTCATGCGGCCTACGATCATTTTCTCAATCACCTGTTCCGGCTTGCCGGATTCGCGGGCGATGTCCATCTGAACCTGCTTTTCTTTCTCGACAATGGCAGGGTCCATATCTGCTTCGGACAAGGCAGCCGGATTTACGGCCGCAATGTGCATCGCGACCTGTTTGCCGATGGCCTCGTCTCCGCCAGAAAGGGCAACCAAAACACCGATCTTGCCCATGCCTGCGGTTGCCGCATTGTGGACGTAGGAAACAACGGTTTCACCTTCGATCGTGCTCATACGGCGGATCGACATGTTTTCGCCAATGGTCGCAATTTTGTCGGTTACTGTGTCGGCCACGGATTTGCCACCCATGTCTGCAGCCTTCAACGCCTCCACATCAGCGACATTCAAGGCGGTGTTGGCAATACCGGATACCATTTCCTGGAACTCGGCGTTTTTGGCGACAAAGTCGGTTTCTGCATTGACTTCGACGGCGACACCTTTGCCACCGTCAACCACAACTGCAACCAAACCTTCGGCTGCCGTACGGCCAGATTTCTTGGCGGCTTTTGCCAGACCTTTGGTGCGAAGCCAGTCAACTGCGGCCTCCATGTCACCTTCGGTTTCGGTCAGCGCCTTTTTGGCGTCCATCATGCCTGCGCCGGTCGAGTCGCGCAGTTCTTTTACCAATGCTGCTGTGATTGCCATGTCTTGGCTCTCCTCAATTCAAACGGAATTGGGGCAGGTCTACCCTGCCCCATATGTCAATTACGTGACGGGCAGCTTACGCTTCGGTCGGTGTCTCGGCTGCTGCCTCAGGCGCTGCCTCGGCTGGCGCTTCGGGCTCTTCGGCAACTGCTTCTTCAGCGGGTGCTTCTTCGAATTCACCCAAGTCGACGCCTGCGGCACCCAGCTGTGCGGTCATGCCGTCCAGCGCTGCACGAGCAGCCAGATCGCAATACAACGAAATGGCACGAGCTGCGTCATCATTGCCGGGAATGATGTAATCCACGCCATCAGGCGAGCAGTTGGTGTCGACCACGGCCACAACCGGGATGCCCAGCTTGTTGGCTTCGGCGATAGCAAGGGATTCTTTTTTGACGTCGATGACGAAAAGAAGATCCGGAACGCCACCCATATCGCGAATTCCGCCCAGCGAAGACTGCAGTTTATTCTGGTCACGCTCCATGCCCAGACGCTCTTTCTTGGTCAGGCCTTCGGCGCCGCCTTCCATGGCTTCGTCGATCTGATTCAGACGATTGATCGACTGGGAAACGGTTTTCCAGTTGGTCAGCGTGCCGCCCAGCCAGCGGTGATTCATAAAGTACTGCGCCGATTTTTCGGCGGCTTCGGCGATTGGGCCAGCGGCTTGACGTTTGGTTCCGACAAACAGAACGCGGCCACCTTTGGCGACGGTATCCCGAACCGCCTGCAGGGCCTGATCAAGCATCGGAACGGTTTGGGTCAGGTCCATGATGTGGATGCCGTTGCGAGCGCCGTAAATAAACGGTGCCATACGCGGGTTCCAACGCTGTGTCTGGTGACCGAAGTGTACGCCAGCTTCCAACAGCTGGCGCATGGTGAACTCTGGAAGAGCCATGCTTTGTATTCCTTTTCCGGTTTACGCCTTGGCGGGGGTGAAAGAAGCGTTTGCTCCAACCGGCGGTCTTGATGAGGATGTCTCCCCCAAAAAGCCCAAACCCCGCCTGCGGGTTTTAGTGCAGCGCGTATAAGATAGCTTGAAATCGCACGCAAGAGCTAAAAGCCCTTATTTTTGTAGCTTTGACAAAGAATGCGCGTGGCGCACAGCCTCTTCGCAATGCGCTGCAAGTTCCTTTCGGTTCGCAAAGTCAGAAACTCGCGCCGGAGTGTGATAAATCAACTCGACACGCCCCTGATTTCGCGCACCAAGTGTTTTTAGAAGATGAGGCGCAAAATCCATTTCACCCCACCATCCATAGAATCGTGATGGTTCACCGTTTGGCGCGTGGTAGACGACAGACACCGGTTGAACAAACATGACTTCCCTAAGTTCTTTTGAGAAGAACGCGGCGAAAAGTGTTGTTTTAAAAGGTAAAACTTGCAATCCGTCAGTTGAAGTTCCTTCCGGAAAGAACAGTAGTTTGTGACCTATCTTCAATCGTTCTTCAAAAAGGTTGGTTTGTTCCCGCGCTTTTTTCCGGTCGCGTTCTATGAACACTGTGCCCGTTGCGCGGGCCAACCACCCGATGCCAGGCCAACTTGCAACTTCGGCCTTGGATACGAAATAGACACGTTTGCGGGCATTCAGTGCAAGAATGTCCAGCCATGATGTGTGATTGGCAACAACAGCGCCGTGTTCTTTCATCAATTTACCTGATGACTGAAACTTGATGCCCATGATGCGAAAGGCATTTCGACACACGAACTGAGGGATATACGGCGTTATGGGGCGGCGAAGCCCAAACAGTGGTCTTTCGATCAGACGAAGGGCAAGTAAAACCAATAGCCCGCCAAAAACCAACAGGGTCAGCGGCAGACCGCGCAGCACGACAAGAATCCAGCCGACTATGCCCAGCTCTACCGGATCTGGTTCCTCGACGCTTTGCCAGGACGGATCACTCACAGCATCAGGCTCCGCCATAGATGCGTTTCTGTCGTTCATTCATCTTTGTTGTATCCAGAATAAGGCACACGTCTGTTGTGTTGAAGGAGTGATCGATAAACGCCCCCTCCCCCACAAATCCGCCAAGTCGAAGATAAGCCTTGATCAAAGAAGGTACTTCAAGCATCGCTTTTCGCCTGTCCAGGTTTTCTGAATTCACCAGATTCATAGTCTGAAAAACTGCTGGTTGCGCCCTGACCCGCAGGTCTGGCGGTGCAAG
>JBPCWT010000249.1:0-6971 GCA_051009255.1 Ruegeria sp.
CCGAAGGGCGTACGCATTCCTATCTGATCCACGACGCCAGTGCCGAAGGCGGCCCACGGATCACCGTCACCCAAGGCGACATTCGCGCCATTCAACTGGCAAAATCGGCCCTTTACGCGGGTGCACGGCTGTTGATGGATGAAATGGGGGTCGACACGGTTGACCGCGTGGTGCTTGCGGGGGCGTTTGGTGCGCATATCTCGACCAAACACGCGATGGTGCTGGGTATGATCCCCGACGCACCGCTTGCCAATGTATCAAGCGCTGGCAACGCGGCTGGAACCGGCGCGCGGATTGCGTTGTGCAACGTAGAATCCCGATCCGAGATTGAACGCGTAGTGCGCGAAATTACCAAAGTGGAAACCGCGATCGAGCCCAAGTTCCAAGAACACTTTGTGGCCGCCAACGCCATCCCTCACAAAACTGACCCATTTCCCGAGCTGGCAAAAGTTGTCACTTTGCCGTCACCATCATTCAATACCGGCGGCGGTGGCGACGACGAGAAATCAGGCCGACGCAGAAGGCGCAGGGCGTAGCAGATTACCTGATACCTGCCTGACATCAAAAGAGGGACTAGCGGCTGGAGCGGGTAGCGGGAATTGAACCCGCACGTTCAGCTTGGGAAGCTGACAGGCTACCATTACATCATACCCGCCGCGTCGATCTGGATAACATTTGTCGGACGGGGGATTCAAGCCATCCGACGCAATCCCAATCTCCAACGCGGGATTTACTCTGTTCTTGCCCGCAGGCTCTCGATCAAGGTTTCTTCTACTTCCAGTACCTTGCTGGCTTCGTCCAATGTGCGACGATCCAGATGCTGCGGGTTCAGGTCAACGCCGCAGGAAAGCGCATCAACAATCGCCTGCATGGCCTTGATACGTGCATATTTTTTATTGTTTGCGGGTACGACGTGCCAGGGTGCGATATCAGTTGACGTGCGCGCCAGCATTTCGTCGACAGCAACCTCGGCTTCACCCCATCTTTCGCGATTTCGGAAATCTTCATAGGTCAGTTTCCACCGTTTCATTGGGTTGCGCAGACGTTCGGTAAAACGGTCCATCTGCTCGTCCTGAGAAATATGGAAGAAAAGTTTGACGATGCGTGCACCGTCATCGATCAACATTCGTTCAAAGTCATTTATTTCGCGGTACGCCGCGCGCCATCGTTCCTCTGGTGTGAAACCCTCGATCCGTTCGACCAATACACGCCCGTACCAGCTGCGATCAAAGGCCGAAATCGCCCCTTCAGGGGGCAACCGTTCCCAGAACCGCAGCAAGTAATGCCGATTGAGATAGTAGTTGCGAGGTGCCCCGATTGGCCAAACCTTAAAGCTGCGCGGATCAAGTGCCTGACTTACCCGGCGGATCGTGCCGCCTTTACCTGCAGCGTCCCACCCTTCGAACACAATGACGCCCTTGTGCCCGTGAAACAGATAAGCCTGCTGAATACTCGAGAGCTTGGTTTGCAATTCGACAAGTTTGTCGAGGTATTCTGCCTTGCCCAGCTTTTTAGACAAATCTGCGTCAGACAATCTTGGGGGGCGATGTTTTGTCATTGAACCACCTATTCCTTGCCTCGCGCGCAATTTCACTGTCACAGCAAGCGTAAAGTTTGGCAATAACTTGGTAATGGACTGCGGCAAAACGCAAAAAGGCCGGTTCATACGACCGGCCTTTTCGTAAAACTTGTTTAGCTGGAATCACGCGCGGCGACGACGACCCCCGCCGCGACGCCCTCGAGCGCCCTCGCCTTCGGCTCCGGCCTCTGCCGGCGGTTTATTGAACCTGATCCAGTCGCCACCATGCGGGTCATTGTTGGTCAACAGGTTGGCGGCGCGAATAGCCTCCATTTCCTTGCCCGCGCGTGGCATGGTTGAACCCAGGCCGAACATCTGAACAAAGGTTTCGTCATCCATACCTTCGGGCAGCACGATACCAGCCGCGGCAACCTGTTCTTTTTTTTCGGCAATCTTCTTTTGCGACACAGTCAGGGCAACCGGGTTCATAATGGCCGAAGTCATTCCCGCGCCCATTGCCATCGGCAAAAAGGCATTGTTGATCCCGTGGCGGTTCGGCAGCCCGAACGAAACATTGGACGCACCGCAGGTGGTGTTCACGCCCAGTTCTTCGCGCAGCCTGCGGACAAGGGCAAACACCTGCTGCCCGGCCGTCGCCATCGCGCCGATCGGCATCACCAACGGATCAACAACGATGTCATGTGCGGGGATGCCGAAATCGGCGGCGCGTTGCACAATCTTTTTGGCAACGTCAAAGCGCACATTGGGGTCTTCCGAAATGCCGGTATCGTCGTTCGAAATAGCCACAACAGGTACGTTGTATTTTTTGACCAGAGGCAGAACCAGTTCCAGACGATCTTCCTCACCCGTTACCGAGTTCAGCAGCGGACGGCCTTCTGCTGCTTCCAACCCAGCTTCAAGCGCACCGGGAACCGACGAGTCGATACATAACGGAACTTCAACCAAACCCTGCACCAGTTCGACGATCTTCGTCATCAGAGGCGGCTCTGTTTCGTTTGGATTTGGATTCGAGTTGTAAACAACACCCGCATTGATATCGAGAACCGTCGCCCCAGCCGAAACCTGCGCCAGCGCATCTTTCTCGACGGTCGAGAAATCGCCCGCTTCCAGCTCTGCCGCCAGCTTCTTGCGTCCGGTCGGGTTAATGCGCTCTCCGATCACGCAAAACGGCTCGTCAAAGCCAAGAACGGCAGTTTTTGTTTTAGATTCTACAACTGTGCGGGTCATTTCCGTTCCTTAGGAGTTTGCAGGCTGCGCTGATGCGCCGCCGTTTTCGATGGCCCAGTTGGCATTGGTCTTGATGCCACCGAGTGGGAAGAAGTGAACGTTTGTAATATTGAAATCCGGGTTGGCCGCCTTGTGCTCGGCCAAGGTTGTGATCACGTCAGTAGGCTCGTACGGCAGAAGCAATTTGGATACATCCATCGCGCGCTTTTGCAGTACTTTCAACGATGGGCCGACACCGCAGGCGATGGCAAACTTTATCAAGGTTTGCAACTTGGCCGGACCAGCGATCCCGATATGGATCGGCAGATCGATACTTGCCGCTCTTAATCCATCCGCCCACGCGATGATCGGCTTGGCGTCAAACGCAAACTGTGTTGCCAGCGCCATTTCTGCGTCTGTGCGATCCGAGAATTGCTGCTTCCACTGCAATGCATCGTCGACATTCCGAGAAGAACCGTCAGGATCGATATCCTTGTTACCCTCTGGATGACCGGCAACATGCAGACGCTTGAAACCTGCCTTGTCGAACAGGCCGGTCTCCAGCAACTGCATCGAACTGTCAAAATCACCGTGAGGGTTTGCGACGCCACCCGCCAGCAGTAACGCCTGATCTATGCCAGCTTCGCCCTGATACATTGATATCCAGTTTTCCAGGGTCTTGGCATCATTGATGATCCGAGCCGGAAAATGCGGCATGACCGGATAGCCTTCGTCCGCAATCCGTTTGGCCGTCTTGACCATGTCCTCGATTGGAGTGCCTTCGATATGGGCGATGTAAACACGCGTATCTTCGGGCAGCAGTACCCGGAAATCTTCGATCTTTTCTGCCGTGCGCGGCATCACCTCGATCGAGTAACCCTTGAGAAAGGCTTCGACGGTCGGGTTTACCGGAGCCTTGTCGGCCACATCACGTTTTTTGAAGTTCAGCAAAGCCATTGCGGCCTCCCATTTAGATAAGGGCTTAGGCCCAACCGTCATTGGCGATCAGTGCCTTGATGCGGTCCTGATCGAATTCTGTTTCCAAGCGCTGCGCTTCTGACTGCGCAATCTCCGAAGGATCCCCTTCGACTTCATAAGGTGCGGCTTTGCGCCATTCCGCCAGATAGGCATCGGTGTCCTCTGCGCCGACCTTCATCGCGGCACGGTCGATTGCCTGTTCAAACCGCTCCTCCAATTGCCGTTTGGCCCCGCGTCGGCCTTTGCCGACGATGACCTGAGCCGGGATGTCGCGCCAGTATACGATTGTGACGTCAGGCATCGCTTTTGATTCCTCCAAGACTGTTGCGCCGGTTCTAAACGTCAATGTGTGTCCGGGTCGGTCGGATTTCGACACACGGCGCATTTACAGCGACCTTTTTGCTTACAAAGGGACAGCGTGGATGTAACCGATTTCCATCCCAACGCAGTCATCAAAATACTCATGACGTTAATGAGCCGCTTGCGTGACCGAACGGTGCGACCTATGGTCAAGGTAACTCGAAATCGGAGGGCGTGAACATGGCGCCCAAGCGTCCCAAAGGTGCGGGCGCGTTCCCAAAAGCGGTCGAAAGCCCCGCGCCAGCAAGACCCGATCCGGATGCGCTGTATGCCGCGCTGGATCTGGGAACAAATAGCTGCCGCATGTTGATAGCCCAGCCCAAGGGCAGCGGGTTTCATGTTGTGGACAGTTTCTCGAAGTCGGTTCAGCTCGGCTCGGGATTGGAAAGGACCGGGCGATTGTCGCGGTCATCGATGTCGCGCACCGTGCAGGCGCTGCGAATTTGCCAACAAAAGTTAAAGCGAAACAAGGTCAAACGGATGCGCCTGGTTGCGACCGAGGCCTGCCGCCGCGCCAAGAACTCTCGCGACTTCATTCGTCAGGTCAAACGCGAAACTGGCCTTACGCTTGAGATTATCCAGCCCGAAGAAGAAGCGCGCCTGGCGGTCATTTCCTGTGCCCCGCTGGTATCTACGAAAACTGAACAATTGCTGGTCGTCGATATCGGCGGCGGTTCGACCGAGTTGGTTTGGATAGACATCTCTTCAATAAAGCGCAGGGATCGCCCCGCCGCAATCATGCGGCTGCACAATGGTTTTCATGCGGTCGACAGCCCCTTTCCTGCCGCCAAAGTGGTGGATTGGATCAGTGTGCCATTGGGCGTTGCAACGTTGCGAGATCAATTCAACGATGTTGAGGACGATTCAGCCCGTTTTGCGCTTATGAGTTGGTTTTTCGAAGAAAATCTTGCCGATTTTGCGCCATACAAGGACGAACAAGCTCGCGAAGGATTTCAGATCGTTGGTACAAGCGGTACAGTTACAACAGTAGCCGCATCGCATCTGGGCCTTAAACGCTATGACCGCACCAAGGTTGACGGGTTGCGAATGACCAGCGATCAGATTGACAAAGTTATCCGGGGGTATTTAGAACTCGGCCCTCATGGCCGCCGTCGCGATCCCCGCATCGGGGACGACAGGCAGGCGTTGATTATGTCCGGCTCGGCAATTTTGCAGGCTTTGTTACGCTGCTGGCCCACCGATCGCCTTTCAGTGGCAGACCGGGGGCTACGCGAAGGTCTGCTTTATGCGCAAATGAGCGCGGATGGAGTATTGGAAGACGGACCGTTCTGATGGCGAAGACACCGACTGGAAAAAACACTTCGGGGCGCGGGCAGCGTGACCTGAAGGTCAACGTCAAAACCGCACGCGGTCGTAAGCTCAGTTCGACACGTTGGCTTCAACGACAGTTGAATGACCCTTATGTAAAGCGAGCGCAGACCGAAGGCTATCGGGGTCGTGCGGCATTCAAAATATTGGAACTTGATGAAAAATATCGATTTCTGGTTCCGGGCGCACGGGTGATTGATCTTGGTTGCGCACCGGGTGGTTGGTGTCAGGTCGCGGTTAAACGTGTGAACGCGCTGGGCGAAAAATCCGGGAAAAAAATTGGCACAGTTCTGGGCATTGATCTGCAAGAAGTTGAACCAATCGCCGGAGCCGAGATTTATCAGCTGGATTTCATGGATGATGGCGCGGATGAAAAGGTGAAGGAATGGCTTGGTGCCAAGGCGGACGTTGTAATGTCCGACATGGCGGCGTCTTCGTCGGGTCACAAGCAAACGGACCACCTGCGCATCATGTCGTTGTGTGAAACAGCGGCCTATTTTGCTTTTGATGTGCTGGAACCGGGTGGCACATTCGTTGCCAAGGTCCTTGCGGGTGGCGCCGAAGGCGACCTGCAAAAAATTCTGAAACAAAAATTTGAAAAAGTGGCCAACGTCAAACCACCGGCATCACGCTCTGACAGTTCCGAGAAATTTGTTGTCGCTACTGGGTTTCGAGGCTGAAGCCGTCAATCCAGTTTTATCTTTGCTTCGGGCAGGCGCTGTTCGCGCAAGGACGAGGCCGCCAGCCCCTGCAGCATCAATGCCTCACCATGATTTATGTCCGCAGGTTCGCGCATGCGAAGTTCCGCAACGCGTTGGTTTACCGGACCTGAATTAACGACAACCGCAGGAACCAAGCCATATGGCATTTTGATCGGATGCTCGGACATGAATCACCTTTACAAACACTGGCCAACTGGTCTGTCACGATCCATATCTTCCAATTTTGCAGCGAAAGTGGCGCATTCCGGGCCATTTCACGGTCGCAATTGCGCCGCCAACTCTATCAGCGCCGGGTAATTTGGCAGAATATCCAACGCCTCGCGCAACACGCGACGTGCTTCTTGTGGTCCACGATTGATCTGCACCAGCTGGACCAACATTGGCCATGCTTCGGCGCGCTGCGGATCAAGGTCAACGACCTCTCTAAACGCACGCTCGGCAGCCTCTGCATTGCGCAGTGTCAATGCCATGCCGCCTAAAACAAGATGAGTTTCCGGAAAATCTAGCCGGTTCGACATGGACCGCCGCCAATCGTCCATACCCTGTCCGGCCATCGCCCTTTGGCTGGGCGTCAGAACTTCGGAGGGAACAATCAAAAACTCTTTGGCCGCAGAAATCCGAACGCTTCTCTTTTCGTCCTGCAACAAAGGCACCAACCGCTCTACCCGGTCCGAAACCTCGGCCTGTCTTTGCAACGGCGCAGCGCTGGCGCGAACCAGCGGATCTTCGTCGCTCAACAATTCAGCTAGGTTAGTTGCGATTTCCGGCGTTGAATACTGCTGTAACAGGTAGAGCGCAGTTGCACGAACGATGCCAGCGTTCGTACCATCCAACGC